>NZ_LXTU01000051.1:0-127041 GCF_001683935.1 Rothia sp. ND6WE1A
CATCACCTACCGCTCAGGCGAAGCCCCCACCGACTTCTTCGCCGTCAAAGCAGACGTCCGCGATTCCGCATCCATCGACGCCGCCTACAAAGAAATCGAAGCAAAATTCGGCCCCGTCGAAATACTCGTAGCCAACGCAGGCATCACCAAAGACATGCTCCTCATGCGCATGAAAGAAACAGACTTCACCGACGTCATCGACACCAATCTCACAGGAGCCTTCCGCGTCATCCAACGCGCCACCAAAGGAATGCTCAAACTAAAACGAGGCCGCATCATCCTCATCTCCTCCGTCGTCGGACTCTACGGCAGCCCCGGCCAAGTCAACTACTCCTCCTCCAAAGCAGCACTCGTCGGCATGGCACGCTCCATCACCCGCGAACTCGGCGCTCGCAACATCACCGCCAACGTGGTAGCCCCCGGTTTCATCAACACCGAAATGACCGCAGTACTGCCCGAAGAAACCCAGGCAAAGTACAAAGAATCCATCCCCGCCGGTAGATTCGCAGAACCCGAAGAAATCGCCAACGTCGTCACATGGCTCGCCAGCGACCAAGCGGCGTATATCTCCGGCGCTGTCATCCCCGTCGACGGCGGCCTCGGCATGGGCCACTAACTCAGAGCCCTCCTACAATAATCCCCATCTCAACGCAAAGGAAAAACATGTCAGAACTACATGGCAAAACAATCATCATCACCGGCTCATCTCGTGGCGTTGGCGCAGACACAGCACAAATTCTCGCTGAACAGGGTGCAAACATCGTCATTAACTACCGTTCCAAAGCACCCCGCGCAGAAAAGATTGTTGCAGCAATCGAAGAAAAGGGCGGCAAAGCAATTGCCGTCGGTGCAGATATCACCAATGAAGACGACGCCCGCAACCTCGTAGACACCGCCGTCCAAGAATTCGGGGGAGTCGACTACCTCATCCTCAACGCCTCAGGCGGCATGGAAAAAGGAATGGTCGAAGATTACGCGATGATTCTCAACCGCGACTCCCAGCTACGCTTAGCACGCCTGACTGCAGAACACATGCCAGAGGGGTCCCGCATCGTTTTCGTCACGAGCCATCAAGCACACTTCATTCGCGAAGTGGAAACCATGGAGGAATACACCCCCGTCGCGCTTTCTAAGCGCGCTGGTGAAGATGCGCTCCTCGAAGAAATCCCGGCTCTGCAAGAAAAAGGCATCTCTCTGGTCGTTATCTCAGCAGACATGATTGAAGGCACCGTTACCGCCTCGCTCCTCAACCGCCTCCACCCCGGCGCTCTTGAAGCACGCCGCGAAGAAGCGGGCAAACTCTACACCGTCAACGAATTCGCTCACGAAGTCGCAAAGATGGTAACCGCCGATGTCGAAACCGGCCACACCGAACTCGTCGGCGGCGGAACCGGCTTCATCAAATAAACAAATCACCGCAGACAAAAGGGGCTGTCCACACCACCGTGTGTACAGCCCCTTTGCGTTTAATGCAGGAGTGAAAACCCAACGAGCCTCTGCTGACGCTACAGCCCCAAAAAATGACGAACCGCGTCCAGCCGATACACATTCACCTGCGCATCAGCGACCTCCCGCAGAGCCGGCTTAGCATTAAACGCAATACCAAATGCAGCCTCGCCCAGCATCAGTTCATCATTGGCACCGTCACCAACCGCCACCACATGCTGTTTCGAAACACCGGACTCCTTCGCCCACTCCTTCAACGCAGCACGTTTAGCATCAGCATCGATAACCTCACCAGCCAACTTTCCAGTCAACACACCATCAGAAATCTCCAACCGATTCGCCCGCGCAAAATCCAAATCAATCCGCTCAGCCAACGGACGCAAAATCTCAATAAACCCACCAGAAACAGCACCCACTACATGCCCCCGATTATGCAAAGCACGCACCAGCACAAAAGCACCAGCAGTAAACGTCAACGAATCGGCCACTTCAGAAAGTAACGACTCAGGCTGACCCTCCAAAACTGCCACACGATCTCGCAATGATCTCTCAAAATCAATCTCACCACGCATCGCAGCATCAGTAATAGCCGCCACCGCATCACCCCGACCGGCCCCAGCAGCTAACTGATCAATAACTTCCTGAGACACCAACGTTGAATCAACATCTAACAACACCAATAACTTCTCACCCGAAGTAATCGCTTCAGGAACAACAGCAAAATCGAGCCCAGCAGTCTCCGTCACCGGCAAAGAACGCAAATGATCCCGCAAGCTCTCCACCGAACCGCTGTAAGACGCAGAAGCCACATACGCCGAATACCCGGCGCTCTCAACTTCGCCCTCCACAGCAGATTCAGGAACAACCAACCCCATTCCCGCCTCAACCTCAAGACCATCAATACCACTCAATGCAGCATACAAAAGCTCCTCATCAACAACTGCATGAATCGAACCATTGGAAACGCCAACCAAGCTAAATTTCTTTGTCATAGCCACAGTCTACTGACAACCACCTCACAACACACCCACCGCATTTTCCACCCGCACCTTCACACCGCTAAAGTTAGATGCATGACCTCAGTACTAGAATTTAGCCAAGTCACCGTCACCCGCGGCACACAAAACCTCATCCATAACATCAATTGGACCGTCAACGACGGCGAACGGTGGGTCATCCTCGGCCCCAACGGCGCCGGAAAATCAACCCTCCTCTCCATTGCGGGCGCGCGTTTGCACCCCACGCGCGGCACCGTAGATATTCTGGACGAAATTCTGGGGGCAGTAGACGTCTTTGAACTCCGCCCCCGTATCGGTCTAACTTCCGCTGCTATTGCCCACACCATCCCTGAGCACGAGAAGGTCCAGGATGTCATTGTTACTGCAGCTTACGGAATTTCCGGCCGTTGGAATGAAGAATATGACGGCTTTGATACTGAGCGCGCTAACGAACTGCTAGCTGCCTGGGGCATCCAAGATCTTGCCCAGCGTACTTTCGGTAGCCTCTCCGACGGCGAGAAAAAGCGCACTCTCATCGCTCGCGCTCTGATGACCGACCCTGAACTCCTCTTGTTAGACGAGCCCGCCGCAGGCATGGACATCGCTGGTCGCGAAGATCTGGTTACCCGTCTCACCGACCTTGCACAAGATACCACGGCACCTGCGATCGTCCTTATTTCCCACCACCTCGAAGAAATTCCTCCGGGATTCACCCACGCGCTGCTATTGCGCAACGGCGAAGCGGTGGCTTCCGGCCCTATCCCAGAAACCATCACTGCAGAGAACCTGGAAAAAACGTACGGTATGGCTTTCGACCTCTCCTCAACTCCTCATGGTCGCTTCACGGCCTTCGCCCGCAACGCTCAATAAGATTCTGAAAATCAGCACTCGTGTCTAAAAAACAACTCTCTGCAGAAGATCTTGTGGAGCGCTCACAGCGTATTCAGAACATTCCTTCTGTCATGCCCCTTGATGAGATGCCTGAAGAAACCACCCGGTATTTTCAGCAGCTTACCGACGTCAAACTCCGGTCCTTGCGCGAACCCCAATGGGGTATTTACATCGCCGAATCTTCCAAAGTTATTCGACGGGCGCTAGATACTGGTCACACACCCCATGCCTTTCTCATGAGCGAGAAATGGGCAGATGACCTTTCGGATGTTTTGTACGCTCACCCGAACACTCCCGCTTATGTGGGTTCCGAAGATGAATTGGAGCGGGTTACCGGTTTTCACCTTCATCGAGGGGCGCTGGCAGCGATGATTCGCCCGGAACCGGTCTCGGTCAAGGGTTTGGTGCAGAACGCGCGGCGTGTAGCTATCTTGGAAGATATTGTGGATCACACCAATGTGGGGGCTATTTTTCGCTCGGCAGCAGCATTGAACGTTGATGCAGTTTTGGTGACCCCGCGCTGCGCTGATCCTTTGTATCGTCGTTCTATTCGAGTTTCGATGGGTACTGTCTTTCAAGTGCCTTGGGCACGAATGGGGCAGTGGCCGGACGCATTGGATATTCTCCACGAGCAAGGGTTTACGACCGCCGCATTAGCTCTGGAAGAAGATTCGCTAACTCTGACGGACTTAGCCCGACGGCACCCCGAGCGTCTTGCGTTGGTCTTGGGTACTGAGGGGCACGGTCTGCACCCACGTACTTTGCAGAAAACTTCCCACACCGTCATGATTCCTATGTCCAACGGTGTTGATTCGCTGAATGTTGCCGCTGCTTCGGCGGTAGCTTTCTGGGAGACTCGTCCTGAGTCAGCATGATTTTGGTGATATTCACGGTCAAATCGTGCTGGGGGAGTACGAGCGGTGTTATTGTAGAGAGCTGGTTAGTTTAACCGGCACATTCAATGAGATAACATCTCAACCCGTTTCAAAAGTTCCTGGCAAAATCCAGGGATAGAAGAAGGTATTACTATGAAGTCAGAAATCCATCCTGATTACCACGCGGTACTATTCCGCGACCTTGCATCAGGCAAGACCATCCTCACCAAGTCCACCATGACCTCAAATAAGACTGAGACTTGGGAAGACGGCAACGAGTACCCCCTCGTCGAGGTTGAAATTTCCTCCGAGTCACACCCGTTCTACACCGGTAAGCAGCGCATCATGGACTCTGCTGGTCGCGTGGAGCGCTTCAACGCTCGTTTCAAGAACTTCGGTAAGTCCGCTTAAGTTTCTTTCTAACCTTGAGTTAGAGCTACACCCCACACCCGTGAAACATCACAGGTTGTGGGGTGTTTTATATCTAAGCCACTACAATAGGGGACAAAGGGCGTCGTGCCCCAGTCCGCTTCATTGGTTTAACGTACAAGGGAATTTCACTATGTCTCATACCGGTTCAGAGGCAACCGCACCCCGCAAAAAACGGGGGAAACTTATAGCTGGCATCATCCTGGCGATTGTGTTGCTTCTAGGTATTGGTGGATGCGCCTATATCGCATCCATCGGAGCTGCTTGGAACAATGGCACAGAGAAATTCTCTGGTAGCGAGTTCCCGTCTGATGACGGGAATGCCGCGAAAGTGGATGAATTCACCAAAAAGGTTCAGGCTGATAAAGATGCTCTTTCTAAAGACGCCACCGTTACAAACGACGCCGGAAAAAACAACGCTACCGAGAACGACAAAAACGGTAATGGCATTGCGGACAGCGTTGAAAACGGCAAAGTGACCGCGCGTCCTGCAGAAACGGGTGCTACCGATATTCTGTTGCTAGGCAGCGACTCGCGTGCCGGTTCTGCCGAGGCAGCTACTGTGAGCGGACAGCGCGCCGATACCATCATGCTATTGCACGTACCCAAAGACGGCTCAGGTGCATATCTCATTTCGATTATGCGCGATACCTGGGTGAATATTCCTGGGTACGGTTCTGCAAAGATTAATGCCGGACTCAACTACGGCGGTCTTGACCTTCAGGTAGCCACCATTGAACAGCTCTTGGGTACTCGAATCGATCATATCGCCGAAATTGATTTCGCCGGATTTAAGGGTCTCACAGATGAGCTGGGTGGCGTGACCGTGCAGGTTCCGTTGAACTTCCAAACCGATGACTACACCTTTACCCAGGGTCCTATGCACTTGAACGGCGATCAGGCTCTTCAATTCGTTCGTCAGCGCTATCAGTTTAGCGACGGCGATTACCAGCGCGTCCGTAACCAGCGAATCTATATGAATGGGTTGCTTGATACCATCAAGAGCAAGGGCGCCTTCGAAAATGCAACTCAGTTCAAGTCAATGGTTGAAACTATTTCTCCCTATGTCACGGTCGATTCCGGTTTATCGGCCGGTGAAATCGCCAAGATTGCGGCTCCCTATATTGGCAGCGGAGGAGTAAATCTTCATATGATGACTCTTCCCAACGCTGGCACAGGCTGGTCAGCAGATGGTCAGTCCATCGTGGTGCTAGACCAAGCAGCTACCTCTGATCTCAGCCAATCCCTTACCAACGGTACGATGAGCGATTACATTTCTCGTTACGGCGAAGACTAACGATGAAGTAACTCAGAATTTCTGAGTGCTCATAGAGGAAAGGGGCTGTTCACATCAGTGAACAGCCCCTTTCGTGTATGGGATATCTGACAGTTACTGGTCAGAGGTAGCCTCCATAGGGGGTCGCCCCATGAAAAGACCGAGGAAAACAATGGAAGCTCCTAGCACTATTGCCAAGATGCCCAACATCGGTTCTGCGAAGACCACGAACACACCGCCGATCAGGATGAGCGCCCCTACAATGCCCAGGAGTAAGGCAATACGACGATTGGGGTTTTCTACACCAGCGCCGCTCTTCACCTCCACTGAACCGGAGCTATCAGAGGCTGTGCCTCCTCCTACTGAGAACGATCCCACCAAACCGCGTTTTTTCTTTGATAGATTCTGGCGATTTAGTTCACCCTCTGTTGGTTCGTATGACTCCGGAACCTCAAAATTTTCGGTTTCAGGCAGAAGCTCAGGGACATTGTTGGGCAATTCTTCGAACCATTCGGCAGGAAGTTCTGAGGCTCTAACCGCTTGAACGGTCAGCGAAAGTTCAAAGGCATTGCCTCGGATAGTTCCCCAAGCACTGGTGAGCTTGTTGCGCTCAAACGCATAGCGAATCACGGGGGCAAGTTGCTCAGACATCTGGGTGCTTAGCCTGCCCACTTTCTTGCGATCGTGGAAGACTTCGACAGAATTAATAAAACTGCCATCAGGCTGACGAAGTGCGTTGACTTCTAGAGAGAGGATAACCCGGCCTTCGCCGCTGGGCGGCAAAATGCTGTGAAGGTACTCCGCGTAATCCTTCTCATCCAGGACCTTCATAGATGGACCTTGCGGGAGCAAAGTAGCCTGCGTGGGTGCCTGATTCAAGGGAAAGAGTGAATGGGCAGGGCTGAGAGATAGTAGCCCCTCGCTCTCTATGAAGCTTTCTCCGTCGCGTCGTCGCAGGACGGCAGAAAGTTGCAGGTGCGCGATAGCGTCGTAACCTGATGCCACGACTCGAGTAATGGGTTTCCAGTACTCGGCAGAATCGGCAGGGGAGAGACGTCCTATTTTGATGTCGTCTATATAGACGGCAATGCTATTGGGTTCATAAGGATTGTTAGGTTCAGGAACAAGTCGTGCTTCACCGTTCCACACCTTTTCTCGATCAATTTGGAGCTCCTCAAAGACCTGAAGAATCTCGGCATCGTAGTAATCATCGGTAATAACCCTGAGGGTTCCGCGATCTCCGAGTGAGTAATCGGTCAAGGCGTGCTCCTTCTTTTCATCGCATTTTCTCAAGTTATAGCTTCTCACGAAAAAGCCGGTTTGACAGTGCTTATTATGTCAAACCGGCTCTTATCTTTACTTTTTCTCAGAGAGCTCTCAGAGTAAGTAAGGAATATGAATCAAATAATGCTCTACCCCTGATTGAAATGCTGACCACGCAGGGCTCGCTGTGCGTCATCGAGGAGTTCGAGCAGCAGACGGCGGAGGGCAGAAGGTGCTTGAGGATGTTTATCGAGCCATTCTTTGGTCTGCCTTACGACAGGATTATTGTCCCCCTTTCCGTCGGCAATGTTGACCTGGGGGTAAAGGCCTAGGATCACACGCGATGCCATTCCAATGGATTTTTCCTGCCAGGTATTCAGTAGGGCATCGAAATATTGCAGGTCTAGTCCTTCCCTCAAAGTGGAAGAGCCGTGTTGGAAACCACGTGCTGTAGCGGTGAGAATATCGTTAGACAGCTCTGAGTCAGTAAGGACGCGATGAAACGCATTCACTTTGTTCTCCCGCTGGGGAAGGGAAGCACTAGCCTCCGCGTATCCTCGGTCTCCGAGGGCGCTGGCTGTGTGGGCTTGAGCTTGCTGCAGGATATCTTCGGTGGTTTCGTTAAGGCATGCAAGTGCCTTGAGTGCAGACCATCCAAGGGTGGGATTCAGATGCATGCCTGGGAATCTATCGGTTTCTGCTGTGGAGCCAACAACTGCACCCGGGGCGAATAGTTCGGCAACCTCTTTCCCCTCAAGAGTATGGGCTGCTACCGAAAGAATGGCGCGGATTAGAATGAGCTGCTGGTCGCTTCCTGGTTCCGCAGAGGCACTTGCCTTCTTGAGAGCTGCTAGGAGCGAATCCCACAGGGGTAAACGTTGTTCAGCGGGAACGTAGTGTGCAATTGCTGTTTGCGCCTGGGAGGTAATGCTGGTCAGCAGGGTGGCTGATTTTTCTTGAGCCAAGCTATTCTCGACGGCGACGAGGAACTCGTGAACTTCTAGTTCGGCATCGCGCACCTGGTTCCAGAGGCTACCCCAGATGAGCCCACGGGACAGAGAATCTGAGACAGTCGAGACATATTGGAGGGCGGTTGCCCGCCCATTCTCTGGGCTGACAACTACTTTTGCGTAGGTGAGATCTTCTGTGTTCAGCAAAATGGCATCGGCTTCAGTAACAGAAAGTTTCTGGCTCTCCGAGAGCGGTACAGTCACGAGCGAATGGTCGCCAGCAGGGATTTCCAGCGGTATGGTGTCAGTGAGTTCTAGCTTGGAGTCCTGGAGCTTGAAGGTGCCAATATTGAGCTGGTGGGGGCGTCCTATGCTAGGGGACACGGCTGCAGGTAGTTGCTGCTCCACCTCAAGTTTGAGGAGGTTTCCTGCTTTGTCGTATCGTCGATGCGCGTAGAGCTTCGATAGACCTTTGGTCTGCAACCAGGCTGATGCCCAGGTAATGACGTCTCGTTCAGAAACTTCATCGAGCACGGTGAGGAAATCATTCAGAGTGGTGTTGCCACCGGCAAAGCGTTTGAAATAAAGACGGGCGGCTTGGATGAAAGTTTCAAAACCTACGTAGGCAACAAGCTGTTTGAGAGCTGATGAACCCTTGGCGTAGGTAATACCGTCAAAATTCTGTTTTGCAGCTTCAAGATGGGGAATTTCAGCCACGATGGGGTGGGTTGTCGGCATCTGGTCTTGAGTATAAGCCCATGCCTTACGACTGTTGGCGAAGGTTACCCATGCCTCGTCGAACTGCCCTGCTTGTTTTGATCCCAGAGTTCCCATGAACTCGGCAAACGACTCTTTCAGCCAAAGATCATTCCACCATTTCATCGTGACGAGGTCACCAAACCACATATGGCTCATTTCGTGGCAAATGACGTTCGCACGCGCCTCTAACTGGGCTTCAGTCGCCCCGGATTCAAACAGATAGCTCTCGGTAAATGTAACCATGCCGGGGTTTTCCATTGCGCCCAAGTTATATTCCGGCACAAATGCCTGCTCGTATTTGGGGTAAGGGTAGGGATAATCAAAGAGGTCCTGGAAGAAGTCGAGACCTGCTTTGGTAACGCTGAAAATGTCGTCAGAGTCAAAGTGCTCTTTAAGGGAGTGGCGGCAGTACGCCACTAGTGGCATCGCCCCCGAATTGATTGCGGATTGAGGCTCGTATCGGTCCGTTGCTACAAAGTATTCACCCGCCAAAATAGTGGTGATATACGTCGAGATTCGCTCTGTTGACTTGAAGACTCGTTTTGTAATCGAGCTATCAGAAGGATCCTCAACGGTGCGTTCTAACTCGGCGTTGGAGCTGACCACCCAATTTTTAGGGGCGGTAATGCGGAAATTGAAAACTGCTTTGAGGTCTGGCTGTTCAAAGTTCGGAAAGACGCGGCGAGCATCGGCTGGTTCGTACTGGGTATAGAGATAGGTGCGCTGGTCGCTGGGGTCGATGAACCGGTGCATTCCCTCGCCAGAACGGGAAAAATAAGATCTGCCGTGAATGGTTAATATATTTTCTTTAGCCAAATTCTTGAGGATGATGCGTGAGCCTTCAACAACGTCGTTGACGTTGAGATGCCGACCATTGAGTTTTACTGAATCGACAGAGTGGTGGATGTAGTCGATGAACGTTGACCCACCTTTCTTGGCCGCGAATTTCACGGTGGTAACCGTGGGGTAGGAGTCGAACGTCGTATCGGACGCGTAGGTAAGGTCGACGTGCACATCGTAGGTATCGACGGTGAGGAGGTTTGCTCGCTCACTGGCTTCTTGCTGAGTAAGATTTTCATTGTTCACAGAAATAATGTAGCAACAGATACATCTGGACTATAAATAGGTGGGGCTTCTTTGTGAAGGCGACCTTACATGAAGTTGTGGTGCGAAACACTCCAAAAGAGGTCGCCTCGATTTGCGTCCCTTCAGATACCCGTGTAAATTATTACCTGTTGCCAAGAGAGGTTTGAAAAAACTTATCTAAAACATCACCTGCGCGGGTGGCGGAATAGGCAGACGCGCTAGCTTGAGGTGCTAGTCCTCATATATCGAGGGTGGGGGTTCAAGTCCCCCTCCGCGCACAAAGTACATATAAAAAAGAGCTCCACAGAATGTGGGGCTCTTTTCTTGTTGATATCTTCTGGTGATAAGAGGAGCCCCGTACTTTCAAGTACGGGGCTCACACTTTATTTTGAATTTAATATCTCTTAGAAGATGAAGGAGAGAGCAAAAACCCAGATGCACATGATGGCCAACAGTGCCAAGCTGTATTTGATGGCCGCATTTGTAATCTTTGCCTCCTCTCCCGCCATGTTAACCGATGCCGCAGCGATTGCAATCGACTGGGGCGAAACCATCTTCGCCACGACACCACCAGCGGTATTGGCAGCAACAAGGAGGTTCGGGCTTGCACCAATCTGCTGTGCCGTCGTTGCCTGTAGAGCAGCGAAGAGGGTGTTGTTATTGACTACCGAACCGGTTACAAACACGCCAATCCAGCCGATGACGGGGGAGAGGAAGGGGAATATGAATCCAGTCTTTGCCACCGCCAACGCAATGGATGAGCTCATGCCGCCAAAGTTCATAACGTTAGCAACTGCCATCACCAAGCAAATCATGACTACAGGCTTCCACAGCTGCAAGATAGCGCCCTTGAATTCTTCACCAGCTTCTTTCCATGAAATGTTAGAAACAACGATAGTGAGTAAAACAGCAAGCAAAATAGCTGTACCTGAAGCGCTGATAATGGACCAGGTGTAAACGGCTGTCATTGGTTTAGGAGTCTGAACAATGGGGGCAACCTGCTCAATTTTCTGGTGCAATGCTGGCATCTGAATCTTGATATTGCTCCATGCCAATAGACCTTTTTCGCCCCATAGAGCTTTCACTGCAGGAACGGACCACAAAAGAATGAATCCAGAGAGAATTAAGAAGGGGCTCCATGCCTTGAGGATTTCACTAGCCTTGAACGAAGTGTTTGATTCGTGTTCCAAAGCAGGTGCATTTTCCTCGCGGTAGATATAGGAAGGTTGCCATTTCATGCAGATAAGAGCAAGAATTACTAACCCAACCAGCGGAGGAACAATATCGACGAGTTCAGGACCGACTGTAGTGAGAATAAGAGCTTGCAGACCAGAAACGACGATACCTATGACGAGCGCTACCCAGCCAACCTGGCGAACTCCTCGTAAGCCGTCTTGTACAAGAACAATGAGCAGCGGAATAAAGACGCTGATAATTTGCAAGACCGGCACCATTTCCGCGTTAAGAGCTGAAGGGTCTACGCCACCTTGTTTAGCGCCAACTATTACAGGGATACCGATTGCACCGTAAGCACCGGACGCTACGTTGGCAATCAAAGAGTAGAGGGACGCTTTAATCGGGTTGAAACCCAAGGTGACGAGTAGTGCGGCACAGATAGCAATCGGAATACCGAATCCAGCAGCGCCTTCAAGGAAGCCGCCGAAGCAAAAAGCAATGAGCAAAACCTGAAGTCGTTGATCTGCGGAGATAGCGGAGATCGATCCCTTAATTACGGTAAAATTCCCGGCTCGAACAGTGATTCTGTAAAGCCACACAGCCATCAAAACAATCCAGCCGATGGGCCACAGGCCGTTTAGAACGCCGTACCCCGAGGCGGAAAGAGACGCCGCAAGAGGCATGTGGAACACAAAGACGGCTAGAACAACAGTTGTTATGAGAGAAACTATTGCTGCGTTGAGGCCGGACCATTTGAGGACGGTCAGCCCCAAGAGGAAAATAATAATCGGAATAGCCGCGACCAGTGCGGAAAGATAGGGAGAGCCCAGAGGATCATAGACCTGCTGCCACATGTGTGAGATTCCTTTTCAAGAGGTTTTGGTCTGAGAGGAAAAATATCGTCAAACCTGAGTGTACAGATAGAAATTTCCCCCTTGCTCTCTAGAAAAATAATGAACTCAGCTACGGAAGTAATTAGAGTCAATCTACACTAAAGCTACATTTCAACGGATTTATGTAGCTAACCTATTTCATGCTAAAGACATGAAGCTGCCGTCCGTTTAAAAAGTGTGATGAGCTTTATATGGCGGAATAATTAACATTTAGAAACATTTATAATGTGATGTAAAACAAAGTGTCAATTTGGCTTTATGTGGTTTTCCGGGATTTTCCAACGGAATGACCTGCGTGAATAGTTGTTCAACCGCACCGAAGCGCACAGATAACAACATGAAATCCCAAATCCCTTCTCTAGAAGGTGTTTAATGGGTTTAACCCGTTAGTTACCCCTCGAGGAAGGCGTTGAAATGACAACCGCTCCGAAAAACGGCAGGAAGCTCGGCATTCTAGGTGCAGGCGGCGTTGGTTCTGCAACTGCGTATGCAGCAATGCTTCGTGGAACTGCAGATGAAATCGTCATCTACGATATCGCTACTGAGCGAGCTATCGCTGAAGCTCTGGATATTTCACACGGTTCGATGTTCGCCCATGAAGCCACCGTCATTGGTGGATCGGACGTAGAGCTTTTGCGCGATTGCGATTTGATTATCGTTACCGCAGGTGCTCGCCAGCAACCTGGTCAGCCCCGTCTTGAGCTGGCCGCAGCGAACGTCCGAATCTTTGAATCAATGCTCCCTCCCATCATGGAAGTGGCTCCCAATGCCACTTTGATGATTGTTACTAACCCCTGTGATGTTCTGGCGGTAGTAGCCCAAAAAATTACAGGACTTCCCACTGAGCGTTGCTTTGCATCAGGTACTGTTCTTGACTCTTCCCGCCTACGCTGGCTCATCGCCGATCGCGCAGATGTTTCCATGCGTTCAGTTCACGCAAACATTATCGGTGAACATGGCGATTCTGAGTTCCCCGTATGGACAGCCGCCAACATTGGTATGGTCCCCATCGATGAGTGGACCAAGGGCGGTGAAATCATTTTCACCCCTGAGGTCAAGGAAGAACTTGCACTCGAAGCTATGCAGGCAGCCTACCGCATCATTGAGGGCAAGGGATCTACAAATTACGCAATTGGTATTTCTGCAGCTCGAATTGCAGAAGCAATTCTTAAAGGTCAGCGCGCAGTGCTACCTGTCTCAACTCAAATCAATGGTCGCTATGGCATTGAGGGCGATGCAGCTCTTTCCTTGCCCTCCATCGTTTCTTATGGGGGAGTCGAACAGGTTCTTGAGATCCCACTGGGCGACGAGGAAATCGAAAAACTGCAGAAATCAGCTGCAGCTATCAATAACTCGTTGAAGCAAATTGGTTTCTAACCAATACTCACGATTGAGTAACTACACTCAAGCTCAATAAGCAAGAGGCAAAGAAAATATAAACGGTGGTGAAGATATTTCTTCGCCACCGTTTTGCATATGAGATTAGATATCTATCACCTAAATAAATGAGACTGTCTTGTGCACGCGGATGACCCGACGGCGCAACCAGAAGCGACGTCGTCCACCATAAAGAATGACTGAACGCGCAAGTTCCCAGCGCCCATACTCTGAATGTTCCATCACACGAGCACGTGCTTCTTTCACGCTCTCATGCGGTTCTACAGTGATAGTAAGGTATTCAAACCTCTGATCTTTACCTGCAATACGAACATTTGCGAAGCCCACCTCTTGTTCTCGCAAATTTTCCTCCCAAATACTTTTGCTGATGCGAAATCCGCGATAACGTCTAAGGTATGAGTAACGAATCTCGAGCTGCGCTAGCAGCATTAACCAATGCTCTTGAAGAGCATCTTACCGCTATCGTCAACCGTCGGGGTGAACACGATCCCGCTATTGATAATGCTTATGTAGCAGTCGCTAACGCCTTCGAGAGATATGAAGAGACCCTCTTCGACGATTATGAAGAAGTAACCCCGCTTGAAGTTTTCTTGGATGAAGAAGACGAGGACTTTGAGGATGACTTCGATGAAGAGGACGACATCGAGTTTGAGGAAGACGACAACTTAGAACAGTAAGCTGCTGAGAGGTATTCTATCCTCTAAAATTCCTAGAGATGCAACACAGTGGTGTAAATCAATCACTGTGTTGTTGCTTTAACCGGTAAAGTTTCGTGGGTGGAATGGATACAAGCAATTATTTTGGGCCTGGTGCAAGGCCTCACCGAGTTCTTACCGATTTCGTCCTCAGGACATATTCGAATCGTAAGTCAGTTCTTACCCGATACCGCCGACCCTGGCGCAGCATTTACTGCGATTACTCAGCTGGGTACGGAAACTGCAGTTTTGGTATTTTTCTGGCGCGATATCGTTCGGATTCTTAAGAACTGGTTTGGTTCGCTCACCGGGCGGGTTGATAAAAAAGACCCCGACGCACGGATGGGCTGGTTCATTATTATCGGTTCCTTGCCCATCGGTATTTTGGGTCTACTATTGGAAAATGCAATCGATACTACTTTCCGCTCTATGTGGATTGTGGCAACTATGCTGATTGTTTTCGGTATTTTCCTGGCTATTGCAGACCGCATTGGTAAGGAACAGCGTGAACTTCAGGATTTGACCGTAAAACACGGTATTATCTACGGATTTGCACAGGCTCTCGCGCTGATCCCCGGCGTATCTCGCTCCGGCGGTACCATTACCGCGGGCTTGCTGATGGGCTATACCCGTGAAGCAGCTGCTCGTTATTCTTTCTTGCTGGCATTGCCCGCTGTGTTCGCTTCTGGTCTTTACAAGTTTGCAGATAGCCTGTCTGAAGGATTCACTGGATATTATGGTCTTGGTTCAACTCTGGTTGCTACCTTGGTCGCGTTCGTGGTCGGTTACTTCATTATTGGATGGTTCCTGAAGTTCGTATCAAACAATAGCTACTCAATCTTTGTTTGGTACCGCATTGCATTGGGCATCTTGCTCTATGTGCTGTTGGGCTTCGGCATCCTTGCACCTAACAGCTAAAACTTCCCATACTCGCTCTTCTCATTAGAGGGGAGCGAGTATTGTTTTACCTGTAAATAGTTTTTCGAAAGGATTTTGATGCGCGCGTGGAAGTCTGCTGAAGTACCTCAGCTCCCTGGCAAAGCTCCCCAGCCTAAGTTATATGATTCGGCAGCTCAGAAGATTGTTGAGCTTGAAGCGGAGGACACCGCAAGCCTCTATGTTTGCGGAATTACCCCTTATGACGCTACTCATATGGGGCATGCTTCCACTTACGTAGCATTCGATATGCTCAACCGCGCCTGGAAAGACGCAGGCAGCGACGTCGTCTATGTGCAGAATGTGACTGACGTTGACGACCCTTTGCTGGAGCGCGCAGAGGCTACCGGTGTTGATTGGCGAGACTTGGCCGAGGAACAGACTGACCTTTTCCGTGCTGATATGGAGGCTCTCAACGTTATTGCCCCCGATCATTACATGGGCGCGGTGGAGACTATTCCCTTGGTCGTAGAAGCTGTCGAGACTCTGCTTGAACGAGGAATTGCCTACCGTGTTGAAGGGTTTGAAAAGGACGGCGTTCAGCAACCTGCCGGTGATGTCTACTTCGACGTCAACCGCGCGGCTGAAATCAATGCAGAGGATCCTGAGCACTGGGTCTTGGGTCAGATTTGTAATCTAGACCGGGACGCCATGTACCCCATCTTTGCAGAACGCGGTGGAGACCCCCAACGTCCAGGTAAGCGCGACCCCTTTGATCCGCTTCTATGGCGGGTTGAGCGCGATGGTGAGCCCTCGTGGGGCGGGCGTTCGCTCGGCAAGGGGCGCCCCGGCTGGCATATTGAGTGCACCACGATTGCGCAAAAGTATTTGCCGGCGCCCTTTTCAGTTCAAGCGGGTGGTTCGGATCTTCAGTTCCCTCACCACGACATGGGAGCGGGCCACGCCTATGCTCTCACAGGTAAACCCATGGCGCGCCATTATGCACATACCGGCATGGTAGGGCTCGACGGCGAAAAGATGAGTAAGTCTTTGGGCAACCTTGTGTTGGTGTCCAAGCTACGTGCGCAGGGAGTTGACCCCAGTGCTATCCGCCTTGCAATTCTGGCGAATCACTACCGTGATGATTGGTTCTGGACAGACGATATTCTAGAAAAAGCCAAGACTCGCTTGGAAGTATATCGGCAGGCTATCGGTTTAGCGTCAGCCGAAACGGATGAAGCTGCGGAAGCTACGCTCAAAACCGTACGAAAGTTCCTGGCCGATGATTTGAATACCCTGGATGCTCTCTCAGCGCTTGATGATTGGGCTCTGTCCACCCTCAAGAATGGTCGCGGTGGCGGTGCGAAACTCATCACTGACCTGTTGAACGCGCGCTTGGGCGTTATCCTTTAACGCGAACTGCTTATCAAAGGAGGGGGACCGAAAAATCGGTTCCTCTCCTTTGCGATTACGGCTAAAGCATTAACCGTCTCGTCTTTTAAGAAAGCGCTCGAATTCGGCCGCTATATCTTCACCCGACATATTTTCCAGAGATGAATTTTCTTGATCGGATTCAAGCTGCTTGACGTAAGCGGCGAGTTCGGGTTCTTCTTCCATGAGTTCTGCTGCACCGCGTTCCCACGCATGTGTTTCTTCTTCAATGGTGCGCAGGGGAATTGCTAGTGAAAAGAGTGATTCTATGCCGCGAAGCAGTTCCAATGTGGCTTTGGGGTGCGGTGGGTGCCCAGCATAGTGAGGAATCGAAACCCAGAGCGAAAGATCTGAGATTCCATATTGACGAGCAGTATGAGCCAGTACACCAATGATGCCCGTGGGGCCGGTGTAGGACTGCTGATGAACCCTATCGTTCTCTCGCAGTGTCGGGGAATAGCTAGTGACGTTGACCGGAAATACTTGAGTGTGGGGCACTTCGGCTAGCAAAGCGCCCAGCAAGACGATGTGGTCGACGCCAAACTCGCGCGCTGCGCCCATTAAGGCAGCCACAAATGTATGCCATTTGAGCTGTGGTTCAGGACCTGTCACTGTGATGAAATGTATGCGGCGACTCTCGTCCGTCCAACGATGCATAGAAATTGACGGCCAGGTGATTTGACCGGTTCCGTCGTCCTGCGAAATGAGGAGGGGACGGTTAGTGGTGAAGTCATAGAAATCTTCGCTTTCAAAACCAGAAAGTTCCTGTGCAGAATATATTCTTTCCAGGTAGGTCAGGGTTTCTGTTGCTGCCGAGCCGGCGTCATTCCAACCTTCAAATGCGCACAGCATTACCGTGGTGTACCCCGAATCATCAGAGGAGGACTGGGAAAAAAGGTTTTCTGGAAAATGATTAGCAAAAGACACCAGACCATTCTAGTGGTGATTTTTGAATTCCACAGCCCCTCAGAGCATGTTGGGGAGAACAAAACCTGTAATCTGGGAGGAAATAGAAAAGGGAGATATGGAAAAAAGCCTGGGTCTAAAAATTATGAAGGTGCGTGGGGTACCTGTTTATCTAAAGCCTTCGTGGTTTGTGCTGATGCTGGTGGTGAGCCTTGGATACGGGCTCTTCTTGCAGAGTCTTTCTTCCTCCAGCGGTCTCCGCCCCTTTATCATCTCCTCCGTGCTGGCTATCCTGGTGGCGCTAGGAGTATTGATTCACGAGGTAGCGCACGCTGTGGTGGGGCTTGCTCGGGGTCAAAAAGTTCTCTATATTTCGCTGACCCTGTGGGGCGGTGTCACCAAATTGACACCTGGAACAGCAGTTTCTTCATTCTTAGTTTCTATGGCAGGCCCGCTGGTAAACCTGCTTTTTGCAGGTTTGTTGTGGCTGATCGCGGGCTTGTTAGGGCCTTCCGCCTGGGGACTGGGTTTCCTGCTGGCAGCACAAGCAAACTTCTTTATCTCTCTTTTCAATCTTGTTCCTGCCTATCCGCTCGACGGCGGACATGCATTGGAAGCGTTGATTACCCACTTCACGAGACTGCGTTCTCAGGGCGTGAAGTACACGGCATGGGTCACGCTGATGATTATTCCTATCTTCATCGCAGCATTCATTTACTTCGGATTGACATCAAGCATGGTAAATCTAGCCATCTTAGTGATGGTGTGTAGCTACCTCTGGTCAGCCGGTTTTCCTGCCCTTACCTCGGTTGGAAACCAGAGTTCGTCGTCAGACCGGTTGCGGGTAGAAAATATTTGCCAATCGGCAGTGTTTGTTCAAGAAAATGAGCAAATTGTGGATGTCGCATCTGGGTGGGACGGGCACTCCTCCTTGCTGGTAGGTTCTCCCGAAAATTCGTCATCGTGGGTTCCTGCCGAGGCACTACGGTCGGCTATTTCGTCGGGGCAGCTCAACGAACCTATTGCACAGCTAGCGGTACCTCTGGGGGTAGGAATTTCCCTCAGCGGGACAAGGCTAGATACTCTGGATTACTTCAATGGAGCTGTTTTCTCAGCTCAGCAAGACTATTACATCCGCGGGGAAGTTCCTCTGGCCTATCCCGTAGTAGATCGTCACAGAATTGTTGGTTTGCTGATTCACCGCACCATAGCGCAGGCTCTCTATGAAGAATCTTCATATTTGCGCCGTACATATCCCGCAGGAAACTAACAGTGTTAGGTCAAGCTCACTCCAGAAGATAGCCGGTGTGTCAGGCTTCTTTTCTGCAAGAATAGACAGTAACTCTTACTTATAGCTCTTTTCAGGAGAACTTTTCACCGATGCAGAATTACACACCCACCGGCAGCATCAATCGTCGGGGACCTTTCCGTATAGGGGAGCGAGTGCAGCTCACCGACGAACGTGGCAAAATTTCAACAATCACGCTGGCTGCTGGCGGGGAGTACCATTCCCATCGGGGATACTTCAAACATGATGAATTGATTGGTGCCCCTGAAGGCACGGTCATCGAGAATTCAGAAGGTCTGAAAATTCAGACAATGCGCCCTCTTTACCGGGACTTTGTTCTGTCGATGCCTCGTGGCGCAGCCGTTGTTTATCCCAAAGACGCCGGTCAGATTGTAACCATGGCGGATATTTTCCCAGGCGCGCGTGTCATCGAGGCCGGCGTCGGTTCGGGCGCGCTCTCAATTTCGCTATTGCGAGCTATCGGTGATTTCGGGCATCTGCGTTCCTTCGAACGACGTGAAGAGTTTGCAGAAATTGCGCGAGGAAATGTAGAAACCATGTTTGGCGGACCGCACCCCGCATGGGAAATCACTTTGGGCGATCTTGCAGAAACCTTGGGCGATGTCGAAGAACCTGCCTCTGTGGATCGCGCCGTCTTAGATATGCTCGCCCCCTGGGAGTGCATCGACGCCGTGGCAACAGCACTTGCCCCCGGCGGCGTGATCATTTGTTATGTAGCCACCGTGACCCAGCTTTCCCGTACCGCTGAAGCTTTACGCGCTGACGGACGTTTCACCGAGCCAGAATCCCACGAAACGATGGTTCGGGGATGGCATGTGGAAGGTCTTGCCGTACGCCCAGACCACCGCATGGTAGCCCACACTGGCTTCCTGATTACTGCTCGAAGACTGGCCGACGGTGCCGTCCGCCTGGCTCCCAAGCGCCGCGCGTCGAAAACCGAATTTTCTGAAGAAGACATGAATGCCTGGTCGCCCGCGGCTCTGGGCGAGCGCAATGTGTCTGATCGCAAACTACGCCGAGCAGCCAAAGATGCGCTAAACCTTGCGGAGAAATCAGCTATTTCAACAGAGGCAGCCCACGAGAGCGAATAGGCGCTACCCGCGAAGATCGTGAAGAACGAGGAGGAGAACATGTCAGAGCAAGCTGAGAAGAATGTTTCTGCGCAGGATTTTGAACGTATTTTGCGCCAGTTGAATGTAGCGAATGAGGGTCGGAGAAATCTCGACCGTCAATTGCGTGTAGCTAGCGAGCGCAATCAGAAACTGGTGACTGCGTTAGCCAAGACTAAAGCTGAAATTGAGAATCTCAGACTTGCTCTTTCCCAGGAAGTTACTCCTCCGCTCAACACGGCGACAGTACTTGAAGTACATACCGGGGGTATGACCTATGACGACTTGGCGGAGGGAAAAACTCCTGCTGAGTTGGAAGAATACCTCGATGTTATGCTCTCTGGTCGGCGCGTGCGCATTACTTGCTCACCGCTGTTGAAAATTGGGCAGGTGAAACCGGGTATGACCGTTCTGCTGAATGATCAGACTCAAGCCGTTTTGAGCTTAGGCTTTGAATCCTTGGGTGAGGTTGTGACTATCCGAGAAATTTTGGATGATTCCCGCGCTGTGGTTGATATGCCTAATCAGGCAAAAAGCGTGGTGCGTATTTCAGAGAATCTGAACGCTTCATCGCTTACCCTGGGTGACACCGTTACCTATGATTCAAGGATTGGGATGATTACCGGTCTTGTACCGGCGAACGATGCCCAAGAGCTGGTACTGGAAAAAGTTCCCGACATCAGTTATGCCAATATCGGTGGACTGAGTACTCAAATTGGCCAGATTCAAGACGCCGTTGAGCTGCCATTTTTGCACCCTGAGATTTTTCGCGTCTACAATCTCACCCCGCCCAAAGGTATTTTGTTGTACGGCCCTCCCGGCAACGGTAAGACTCTCATTGCTAAAGCTGTGGCGAACTCACTGGCGACTCGTATAGAGGCCTTGCATCCGGGGCAGAAGCGCACGGGATACTTTTTGAATATTAAGGGTCCCGAGCTATTGGACAAGTACGTGGGGGAGACGGAACGGCAGATTCGCGATATCTTTGCCGCTGCGCGTCAAAAGGCTGAAGAAGGAAACCCCGTGGTGGTTTTCTTCGATGAGATGGAATCTCTTTTCCGCACGCGCGGTAGCAGACGAAGCTCCGACGTGGAGACCACCATCGTGCCGCAGTTGCTATCAGAAATCGATGGTGTGGAAGCACTTGATAATGTCATCGTCATTGGTGCAACGAACCGGGAAGATATGATTGATCCTGCTGTCTTAAGACCGGGACGTTTGGACATCAAGATTCGGGTCAATCGACCAGATCGGCTGGGGACCGAAGAGATATTCGGCTTGTATCTCAACGAGTCTTTGCCTTTACATTCGTCCGTGATTGACTGCTTTGGCTCGTCTCAGGCAGCTGTTGCAGCAATGAATCATGAAATCACTGAGGCACTCTTTGCTACCACTGACGAAAACCGCTATGTGCAGGTGGAATTCTCCCACGGCACTTTCCAGTGGCTTTATCGGGGAGATTTTCTCTCTGGTGCGGTGATTCGTAATATCGTGGATGCCGCCAAAAAATTTGCCATCAAAGATCAGCTGGATAGCGGGGAACCAGGTATCCGTTTTGAGCACTTGCAGGAAGCAGTCCGAGCCGAGTTTGAAGACCAAGTTGAGGTACCTCAGATGGCTGAAGTGGAGGACGTCCTGGCAAGCAAAAATATCCGTCAGCCCATAGCCAATATTTTGCCGGTTTCCAACAAATTCTCCGGTGAAAGGGGACGTGCATAATGAGCGTTCGTCGCATTATGGGAGCAGAGACTGAGTTTGGCGTACTAGCGCCCGGCAACCTTTCGGCGAATCCTACTGTACTTTCAGCTCAGGTAGTGAGCACCTATGATTCGCTGTTTCACGCAGAATTGCAGGCACATTCAACCGCTGAATGGGGATATTCCTCGGAGTCTCCGCTGAGCGATTCACGAGGCACTGAGATCCCTGAAAAAGATGCTCATGTGACTCAGCTCACCCACCAGGCTAATGTTCTCACCAGTGAGCAAATCGCTGCTGAGGCACTGCAGGATTCAGGGTTGTATGCGGAACGGTTGAATTGGGATGCGGTCACTATGAACTCCATCCTGCCCAACGGAGCTCGACTCTACGTAGACCACGCTCACCCCGAGTATTCTTCACCTGAGGTCGCCTCACCGATGGACGCCGTTAAATGGGACGCCGCCGGTGATTGGATTGCTGCTCAGGTAGTCCAACGTTCGGCAGACTCGCCGGTGCTAGAGACTATCAACCTTTACAAAAACAACACGGACTCCAAGGGGCAGTCGTACGGTAGCCACGAGAACTACCAAATGAGCAGGGACACTGATTTCGACGACGTCATCCAGGGACTTCTTCCCTTTTTTGCCACTCGCATCATTATGACCGGAGCAGGCCGCGTAGGTATCGGCACGAAGGGCGAAACTGCTGGGTTCCAAATTTCTCAGCGCGCCGACTTCTTTGAGCGCGAAGTGGGGCTGGAGACTACCATCCGTCGTCCTCTTATCAATACCCGAGATGAGCCCCATGCAGATTCTGAGCGATTCCGCCGTCTACACGTGATTACCGGGGATGCCAACCTTTCCCATGTTTCGAATCTTCTCAAATTCGGTACTACGTCTTTGGTTCTTGCCCTCATCGAGAAGGGGGTGGCACCTCATATTGTGTTGGCTGATCCTGTTCATGCCATGCATACGGTGAGCCACGATTTAACTCTGTCCGAAAAAATAGCTCTCAGCAGCGGGGGAGAGGTAACCGCTCTTCAGATTCAGAGAGAGTACTTGGAGGCGGCAGAAGAATATTTCTCGGGTGTCGATGAAGAAACCGATCAGGTTATCTCGCTGTGGAATGAAGTCCTCGATGCCTTGGAAACCAACCTCTTCTCCCTCGCCAATCGTCTGGACTGGGTGGCTAAATATTCTTTGATGCGTCAGTACGTGGCCCAGGGTATCGGATGGGACAACCCTAAGCTTGCGGCTTTGGACATCCAATATTCAGACATCAGACCTCAAAAAGGCCTGTACTTTAAACTGGTTGAACTAGGCAGGATGCAGATTCTCTTCTCCCCTGAAGAAATAGCCGACGCCGCGCGTCATGCACCGGAGAATACTCGCGCCTATTTGCGCGGTGAGTTCATCAAGCGCTGGCCCGAGGAGCTAATCAGCGTGAATTGGGATACCGTTGTAGCGCGTAACCAATTGCAGACGGAAGTTCACCGTCTCACCATGGATAATCCGTCGGCGTTTACTGCGGAGCAGACGCAGCAAGTACTCAACAGTCCCACGGCGGTTGAGGTCATTGAGTCCCTTAACAACGTACAGAAGGAGAAATAATTATGAAGCGCGAACAAATTCAGCAACAGCACCTGCAGCAAAACGCTACGGACCAGGACGAGATTTCGATTGCTCAACAAAATTCTGAGGTCAATCAAGAACTATTGGGTGAAACAGATGATTTACTCGCAGAAATCGATGGCTTGCTTGAAGAGAATGCAGAAGATTTCGTGAAGGGTTTTGTGCAAAAAGGCGGTCAATAAACTGCTCCCTAGTTCCCAGGCAACCGAAAGAGATTATGAGCTGTGAAAAAGAGAATTTTTGGTATTGAAACTGAATTTGGTATTACCTACGTGCCCTCTTCATTAGGTCCGATTGGTCCTGAAGAAGCAGCTCGTATCTTATTCAAGCCCGTGGTGGAGTCATGGCGTTCAACAAACGTTTTTCTCCCCAACGGTTCCCGCCTGTACCTGGATGTCGGGTCTCACCCCGAATACGCCACCGCTGAATCGGCAACATTACGTGATCTCATTGCCCAAGATAAGGCGGGGGAGCTACTTTTTGCGGATTTACTGAACCAAGCCCAAGACAGCATCGAAGCGGAGGGCAAAGAGGGAACTTTCTACCTGTTTAAAAATAATGTTGATTCAGCGGGGAACTCATTCGGATCCCACGAGAATTACATGCTTGAACGGCGAGTGGAATTTTCAAAGCTCGTCCGTTCCCTCATCCCTTTTTTGATTACTCGCCAGATCATGGTGGGAGCAGGTAAAACGCATCCGCACGGCCCCGAAGCATGGAGACCTCTCACCGGGCAGGATAAAAAACACGGTACGCCAAGTTTCTCATTTTCCCAAAGGGCGGATTACATCTGGGAGGACGCCTCTACTGCAACTACTCGCTCTCGTCCACTTATCAATACCCGCGATGAGCCACACGCCGACCCCAACCAATATCGCCGGATGCACGTCATCAACGGTGATTCCAATATGTCTGAGACAACCACCCTCCTAAAAATTGGCGCAACAGACATTATCCTTCGCATGCT
Source organism: Rothia sp. ND6WE1A (assembly GCF_001683935.1). Taxonomy (NCBI): domain Bacteria; kingdom Bacillati; phylum Actinomycetota; class Actinomycetes; order Micrococcales; family Micrococcaceae; genus Rothia; species Rothia sp. ND6WE1A. Next base: position 24,063 of record NZ_LXTU01000051.1, read on the forward strand.
GGAAGATCATTTTCCACTGGAAAACTTCGAAATAAAGGACACAGCGAATGCCCTGCGCACGGTGTCGCACGATCTCACAGGCACTACACGATTTGAGTTGGCAGATGGCTCCTACAAGAATGCTCTGGAGTTGCAACGCAACTATTTGCGAGCAGCTCAGAAGTATATAGCTGATGCAGGTGCACACCATGCAGATGTTCCTTATATTTTGGATTTATGGAACAGAGCTTTGATTGCGGTGGAAACACAGGACATTTCGGGTATCGATACCGAAATTGACTGGGCTATCAAGAAAAAACTTTTAGATTCTTATATAGCGCGTGGTGCTAAAGATTATGCGGATTCTCGAATCCAGCAACTAGATTTGGCTTATCACAGCATCGACCCTGACCGCGGCGTCTTTAACGTGCTACAAAAAGCAGGGCGTGCCCGTCGTGTGATTGACCCCGGTGCTGTTGAAAAAGCTACGTTGCAACCACCTGAAACTAGAGCGAAAATTCGAGGTAGTTTTATTCAGGCCGCACATAGGGCAGGAGAACCCACCACCGTTGACTGGGTACATTTAAGGCTCAACAACAAACCTCAATTGAACGCAGTATGTAAGGATCCGTTCGCTACCGAGGACTCGACGGTCAAGCAGTTAAATGATCTGCTGGGAGCTCAAAAAACGCAGGAATGGATGCCGCCTTTCATCTAAAGTTGAGGGTTTTCCTCCGCATCTTGCGTTACCATTGCACATTAGATTCAGAACCGTAATCATGAGAAAGAAGTTCGATTTGCAGAAGAAAATTTTTGTAGTAGCAACCGGAGCTGTACTTACGCTAGTGCTAGCTGCATGCTCCGGATCCAGCTCGTCATTGGACGATGTCCAATATTCTCTCAATGATGCGACCGCTGAGCCCTCGGTTTCATTCCAGACCCCCTTCACTACAGATGAAACGTCAACCCACGTGATTGAAGAGGGCGATGGCGAAGAGATTAAGGATGGCGACAACCTTCTCATCGAGGCAACTGTATTCAAGGGTGACGACGGCTCAAAGGTAGGTAGTACCTACGCTCAGTCACCCATCTTGATTCCTGTGGGTGAGGATCTGAAAAAAACTGCTCCCGAGCTGTACGATGTTTTGACTTCATCGAAGGTGGGTACCAGCTTCTCTTATACCTCCAACATGGTTCCCAGTGCGGATGCCAGCGGTAGCCCCAGCGCTTCTGAGGCAGCTGAAGACACCCCTGCAAACGTTGAGGTCTATACCATCAAGAGCAAGCTGCTAGAAAATGCAACCGGTGATGAAACTCCTCAAAAGGATCTCAATTCGGCTCTAGAATCTTTCAAGGTAGGCGACGACGGCAAGGCAGAGTTGAAGCTGAAGGCTGATCGCGGAGATGCTCCAAAGGAACTTGTTTCCCAGGACATGATTAAGGGCAAGGGTGAGAAAGTTAAAGCTTCCGATACCTTGTACGTCAAGTACCAGGGCGTGCGCTGGGAAGACGGCAAAGCGTTCGACGGTAACTTTGATGGAACCCCCGCCGAGCTCAATCTGCAGGGCGTCATCAAGGGTTGGACTCAGGGTCTAGAGGGCAAGACGGTTGGTTCACGCGTTCTACTCATCATTCCTGAAGATTTGGCCTACGGTAAGGACGCCGGCGAGAACGCTCCCAGCGGTCCACTTGTCTTCGTTGTTGATATTTTGGGGGCTAGCGATAATCCTCAGGCTGCCGCAAGCATGCAGTCTCCCTCTGCCAGTGCTTCCGGTTCGGCGTCTGCCAGCCCTAGCGCCTCACCAGCTGCTGAATCGGCAGAGCCCACCACTTCGGCTCAGCCTACTTCAACCGAGTCCGGTAAATAATACTTCCCACCTCTAAACAGAAAGAAGAAAACTATGTCCTTTGGTCAGCGTAAGTTAGATCGTACAAAGCCTGAAATTGATTTCCCTGAGGGTGGAGTACCTGAAGACCTTAAGATTATTGATGAAATCGAAGGATCTGGCGAAGCCGTAGCTGCTGGCGATCAGATTTCTTGCCACTACGTGGGCGTGGCATTTTCCACCGGTGAAGAATTTGATTCCTCCTGGAACCGCGGAGAGCCCTTGGCATTCCGCGTAGGTATCGGTCAGGTTATCCAGGGCTGGGATCAGGGTCTGTTGGGAATGAAAGTAGGCGGCCGCCGTCGTCTGGAAATCCCTTCTGAGATGGCCTATGGCGAGCGCGGCGCCGGTGCAGCAATTGCGCCTAATGAAGCTCTTATCTTCGTTGTCGACCTTCTAGATGTAAAAAAGTAATTCGCCTAGCGCGATGAATAGTAGCTCCCGAGGATCCTCGGGGGCTACTTTGTATTTATGAGTAAACAGGCAGTGGAGCGGGTACTTCAACTCTTTGATGTGTTGGCAAAGAGTTCGAAGGGGCTGAGCCGCGATGATATCCGTTGGAGTTTGAAGGAATATCGGGAGACTCCCAGTGTTTTAGCCTTTGAACGGATGTTTGAACGAGACAAAGCTACTTTGCGCGGGCTTGGGTTGCTTGATTCTTCTGTCAATGACGACGGCGTGAGCTTTCGTTACGTGCTGAAACAGCGGGATGCCAGCGAAGTGAGAGATCGGCTCACTCGTACGCGGGCAAATGATTCAGCGGTGTTGATGATTGCTTGGGCGATGCTGGTGGCGCGGAACGGGTCTTTTCACAAGCTGGGAGATTCTGTCCTGTCAAAATTGGGGTGGTCACGTAAGAGTGCGGAGGCCTATTTTGGTTCCCAGCCTTCGTTGCTTTCAGCACCGGATTCTTTGTTAATAGTGTTGAGTGCTTTGGCGCGAAAGCAGAGTTTACAGTTTCTCTATCAGGGGCCGCACGGTGACGAGTCACTGCGTGAAATGTATGTGCAAGGGATAGGCAATCGTTTTGGTCGTTGGTATGTTGCTGGTGCTCAGAGCATCGATGGAAAGTCGCGGATATTCCGTTTAGATCGGATGTCAGATCTTGAGCGGGTTGATGGATTAGATATTTCTCAGGATTCTTTTTCAATGGATGAAGCCTTAGAAAAGATTTCTGATGTTGCACCACTTGGTTTAGTGGCGAGGTCTTTATCTGAGACGTTCGAACTTCGGGTGGTTCCCGCCTATTCTTTGGACGATGCTCTTTATCTCTCTTTCAAACAGAAACTCATATTTTTGTCTGGTATCGACAAAGTTGAGTCTAATGAGTTTAGGCTTTCCCCACGCCAGCAAAAAGTAGCACACGATGAACAGAAATCTATTCTGAAACGACTGGTGAGTACTTATGACGTGGAACCCCCTGTAGGAAGTTTGACTTTTAGAGAACCTCCTAAGGCCCGTTTGCGCGCCAGTACCGATATTTTGGTTGCGGAATTAATATCTCTTATTCATTTAGCCATGGAGAATCCGGGGATTACGTGCGCTGAGCTCAGTCGCAGAACAGGAGTGAGTCCTGCTACGGTCAAGAAAAGACTCTCTACTCTCTGGGTCAATTTGGACGGATCACTTTTTGATATTGAGGTTGAGAAGAATCGTGTGTATGTGAGGGGCGTAGGGGAAGCATTACATCAGATAAATTTTTCCCCGGAAGAAGAAGCTCTGGTTCTACTGGTCCTCAAATTCTTAGAATCTACTTCGTCTGAAGCATCGGTGTTTCAATCAATCCGTGAGTTTTGGAGGGATATCACCGATAGCGCAGCCCAGATGGATAATTCATTGAGTTATTTCCCGCCAGAAGGCAATATCTCCGAGGTGAAGCGTGCCCTGTGCGAGAGGCAGTGTATCGAGGCTACCTATCGGGCGGGGAATCGGATAGAGAAGAGAACAATTCAGCCTTATGAACTCTTCCAACAACATGAATTTACGTATCTTTCGGGGTTTTGTTTTCAACGTCAGGCCCCGCGTGTTTTCAGAGTAGATCGCCTCAGCGATATTCACAGGGTGAGCTATCCATCGCCCCCAGCAGATTCAACGCCTCTCCAACCTAACCCCCAGCAGTGGATTGAGACTTTGAAACAGCAGGGCAACATTGCAACGTGCAAGATAGCGGAGGAATTGACTCCTGAGTTAAAGACGCTGATTGATCAATCGACTGTAGAGGTAGCTCATGAAGATTCTCAGACCATCAAAATTGCCTACGGTGAAGCTGCTTGGATTTGGGATTTGGTGCTGAAATCTCAAGGAAGTGTCGAAGTCCTGGAACCAACTGGGCTCCGTAATTACCTCAAAAATCAGGTCAAAGAACTCTCTCAGTCTATTGAGGGCTAAACATACAATAAATTTTCAGCTTCTTCAGAAAGGATGAGGGGTAGAGGATGTCTATAATTGTGCTCATGCCTTGGTGGTTTTGGACAATTCTATGGACTCTTTTAGTTTTAGTAGCTCTCACAGTTTTGGGATGGTTACTGGTAAGACTTGTCTCTACAGTACTTCGAGCAATGGAAGAATTCATGAAGTTTAGTGAAATTGCATCTGAAGTTGCTCATGAATCGTCTCATTATCAGGCGCATCATTTGAGGGAAGAAACAGAACCAGCTATTTTTCGTTCGGTGAAAGAAACATATACCGAGTACGAAGAGCGCAAAAATGAACGAGCCCAGCGACGAATCTCGCGTAGAATCAATAAACGAGAAACACTTGGTCAGCCACAGAATGTGAGTGACCTTCAAAAATACTCAAGAAAGGGTGCTACTCATGGGTAGACTTTTTGATAATCCAGTCATGCTGATCGTACTTTTGATCATCATCATTCTTCTTTTTGGTGCACCCAAGCTTCCCGGTATGGCGCGTAGCCTCGGTCAGTCCATGCGCATCTTCAAGTCTGAGGTAGATGGCATGAAGAAAGACAACAAAAATGATTCTGCGCCCCGCTCTTCAGCACAGGACGACGTCGTCACCGGCGAAGTTGTTGATAACAAGAACGTTGGATCTACACGTGCAGATGTAGCTGACGAAACTCCTCGAAATATCTAATTTTCTCTTCTGACGATTCAACCCGTGTTCACTTCTCAGAACACGGGTTGAATTCGAGCACATGAAGTTTTCGGTTCTAAGGTAAATGATGGCAAAGGCAACGAGCCGCAAGAATAATCCTCAGGCAAATATGGCCTTGATGGAGCATCTTCGCGAATTCAAAAATAGGATCATTAAAGCAGCTGTTGCTACAGTGCTCGGCGCTGTGGGTGGTTTCTTTCTCTACCAGCCATTCATCACAGCTATCAAAGCCCCGCTCGATGAAATCAATGCGAAACAAGGTCGAGAAGCCCTGCTGAATTACTCCACCGTACAGTCATCGTTTAGTTTGATGGTAACTGTATCTCTCTACATCGGACTGGTTCTGGCGGCTCCAGTATGGCTATACCAGCTCTGGGCGTTTATTACTCCAGCGCTGTATAAGAAAGAGAAACGCTACGCACTGGGGTTTATCTTTTCAGCGGTACCTATGTTCCTTATCGGTCTTTTGACCGCTTGGATTTGTCTACCCGCCGCGGTCTTTGCACTGACTGCATTCAACCCCGACGGCACGTCCAACATCATTTCTGCTGAAATCTACATTTCATTCGTCGTCAAATTTATGGTCTCGTTTGCTCTGGCTTTCGTGATTCCGGTAATTCTTGTGGGCTTGAACTTCATGGGTATACTTCCGGGGCGGACAATCCTGAAGCAGTGGCGCTGGGTCGTGGTTTTTGTTGCAACCATTGCTGCAATGACTGCGCCAGGTACTGATATTATGACGATGTTCTATCTTGCAGCACCCCTGCTATTTTTCTTCTTTATCGCAATTGTTATCTGCTTGTTGCATGATAAACGAGTGGAAAGAAAGCGCGCTAAGCTCGCAAAGGGACTTTCTGAAACAGAAATTGACCGTGCAACTTCCGCTGAAGAATTAGAAAAGCTGGGACGAATTGAGGAGAATAGTGGTTCTGTAGAATCCTCTCGATTGAGCTCTTAGCCTCAACCACTGTGCAAGACCCCCGATGGTTTCATCGGGGGTCTTCTTTCGTCATAGTATGGGTATATGTCTTCTCTTGCAGATAACTTCTTCGCAGCTAAAGAACGCGCCAAAAAGCAAAAAACCGTTTTCGGCTCCTTTCAAAATACGCTTGATTTCCCTCTGGATGATTTTCAGGTAAGAGCATGTGAATCGGTCGAGTCTGGACGCGCGGTACTGGTGGCAGCACCCACGGGTGCCGGTAAGACTATCGTGGGGGAGTTCGCCATCTATCTGGCCCTGTCTCAAGGCAAGAAGGCTTTCTACACCACCCCGATCAAGGCATTGAGTAACCAGAAGTATCACGACTTGGTGCAGATTTATGGGGAAGAGGCTGTGGGGTTGTTGACCGGTGATACATCTATCAACTCTGAAGCCGATGTCGTAGTAATGACCACCGAGGTTTTGCGCAACATGATTTACGCAGAGTCTTCCACCCTCGTTAATCTGGGTTATGTGGTGATGGACGAGGTTCACTATTTGGCTGATCGAGCTCGTGGAGCGGTATGGGAAGAAATTATTATTCACCTTCCTGAGCACATCTCACTTATCTCGCTCTCAGCTACTATCTCTAACGCTGAAGAATTCGGTGCGTGGCTGGATACCGTTCGCGGAACTACAGATATTATTGTGTCCGAGCATCGCCCCGTTCCGTTGTGGCAGCATGTCATGGTCGGGAATCGCCTGGTCGATCTGTTCTTGGATGATACAACTGTTGAAGAAACTGCTGAACTACTCGACAAGAACAAAGACGAAGTTCCTGACGTCAATCCTGAGTTATTGCGACTTCGAGGATATCGCGGGCGGGGACCGCGTCAGAACGCCGAAAAGTTCTCTCGAGCAGCCCATCGAAATTCCCGCTCCCGCAATCGCCACAGTTCCGGTTTTAACCGTAGTGGTTCTGAGCAACATCTTCGTCCTTTCCGCGCGTCTCGACCAGACATGATTGAGGCTCTTGACCAGGATGCCTTGCTCCCTGCAATCTGCTTTATCTTCTCTCGCGCTGGCTGCGATGCTGCCGTCTCCCAATGTATAGATGCTGATGTTCGTTTGACGACCGACCAAGAGGCTGCGCTTATCCGAGCTTACGTTGCAGAAGCTACAGCTGCTTTGGATATCAAGGACCTCAATGTACTTGGTTTCTACGAGTGGAGAGAGGGGCTCACCCGCGGTATAGCCGCTCATCACGCGGGGTTACTGCCGGTATTCAAAGAAATTGTAGAGGCTCTGTTTGCAGAAGGACTCATCAAGGTTGTATTCGCTACGGAGACATTAGCCCTCGGCATCAATATGCCCGCACGGTCAGTGGTGCTAGAAAAACTTACTAAATTCAATGGTGAGACGCATCTAGATATCACACCGGGGGAGTACACCCAGCTTACTGGTCGTGCCGGTCGTCGCGGCATCGACGTCGAAGGTCACGCAGTCGTGCTATGGAAGCCGGGTCTGGAACCCCAGCAGGTAGCAGGATTGGCATCTAAGCGTACCTATCCTCTCAATTCATCATTCCGGCCCACCTATAATATGAGCGCCAATCTTCTCGCTCAATTTGGGGAGGGGCCAGCGCAGAAAATTCTGGAGTCATCGTTTGCCCAGTTCCAGGCGGATAAATCTGTCGTGGGAATAGCCCAACGTGTTCGTAAGAATGAGCGAGCGCTTGAAGGTTACGAAAAGTCTATGCATTGCCATCTGGGCGACTTCAAGGAATACGCTCAGTTACGTAAGCAACTCAATGAGGCGGAGAAGAAATCTGAGAAAGGACGCAAACGTCTTGAGCATTCTCAGGCTATGGCTTCAATCCATGACTTGCTGCCTGGTGATGTGATTGAGATTCCGCGTGGACGTAACCGAGGCTTTGCAGTTATCCTGACTAGGGCTGAGGCAGGGCACGATCCGCGACCTGCCATTTTGACTGATGATGCGCATCTGCGCCGTCTCTCCGCAGATGATTTAGAAGGGCCAATAGTTCCCGTTTCTAAAATCAAGGTCCCGAAGAAATTCCAAGGTAAGACGCCTAAAGAACGTCGGGATATGGCATCTCGCTTACGCGAGGCACTCTATGAAAATCGTCCCCCGCGAAAGGTTTCAGAGAGATCGTGGTTTGATCGCAAGGATAGACACCAGGAGCAAGAAGTTACTAAGTTGCGCAAGCAATTGAAAGCGCACCCCTGCCATGGTTGTTCAGATCGGGAGAACCATGCTCGTTGGGCTGAACGGTGGTGGAAGCTGGAACGAGATACCCATGGGCTTCGTCTACAAATCAGTCGCCGAACCAACACTATTTCTCAAATTTTTAAGAGAATCATTAGACTCCTTGAATCATTTAATTATGTTGAGCGGGATAGCGGGGGAGAAGCTCATTTAACCCAGCGGGGTCAGAGCCTACGGCGTGTCTATGGTGAGAAAGACTTGTTACTTTCTCTTGCACTTGAAGAAAAGTTTTTGAAGAATTTGGATCCGGCTGCCACTGCCGCTGTGGTTTCAGCGCTGGTTTTTGAAGCCAAACGCGAGGAAATGGGTATGCTCCGCAAATATCCCCATTCCTCAATAGAACAGCCGATCGTTACTTTGGTAACCCTGTGGAGTAAATTGACCGAACGAGAAGAACGGTTCAACCTACCGGAAACATCTGCCCCCGATTTAGGTATGGTTTGGCCCACCTATAAATGGGCTCGAGGAGATTCCTTGACCCAAGCAATTCAGAATACTGACCTTGCTGCGGGTGACTTCGTGCGTTGGATTAAACAGGTGATTGACGTGCTGGATCAGATTTCACATGTTGCTCAGAACGATATTGAGCTAAAAGCCCAGTGTGAACGTGCCATTATGTTGCTCCGCCGTGGTGTAGTAGCAACACAAATTTAAGGAAATAAATGTCAACTAAAACTTTAGTGTTCTGCGATGGATCGGTGTACAGTCCGGTCGATCCTTATGCAACTGCGATGGTCTTGACTGAAACTGCCGTCGATTGGGTTGGTTCAGACGCCGGCGCTGACTCTATTTACGATAACTCTATGCATAAGGTAGAGCTTGTAGGAGATTTGCTGACACCTGCGTTCTTTCACGGCGGCGCAACGGTTCAGTCTCAAGATGAACTTGCGATTTTATCGGAGCGGTTAATGCATGCAGGCTACGCTTCGACGTCGCTCTTCCTTCCTCAATCTGCTTGTGAATCTATTAATATCTCCGCCTCGCCTTTACACACCTTCGTTTATGCGATTATCAGTGGCAAAGAAGATATAGAGCAGCTTGTTGCAGGTATTCACGGTGTCCAAATTCGGGAAGCATCGGTTGACCTCACTTCTTTTCTTCAGAAAGCACTAGACCACCGCCTAAGAGTTTCATTTGTTCCACGGGATGAAGTCGATATAGAGAAATTCTTATCTGCCCTCTCTGCTTTTAATGAACTAGACAGATTTCGACTCGCTCCGCGTTTAGACGGTATCTCTTCTATCACCAGTGAATATATAAGTTTTGCTCGAGATTTAGGGGTAGCACTGGGATTCTCATCCCAGATCGCGGAAAACGACTCATCTATTCGTCAAGCTGTGGCTGCTGGAGCGTTGGTCTTTTTAGGTTCCGAAGTCAACCAGGAATCAAGAGTTTTAGGATGGGAGCTCGCCCTCACCCATGTTGTTCGCACTCGTCCTGAAGATCAACTATCTGCGCGAGCTACGTTCAACGCCATGACGCGCGGTGTCTACAGAGCAGTAGGGGAGTCCAATCCTACTTTTGGTCAACTCAGCCCCCAGTCAATGGCAGATGTCGCTCGTTGGAAAGTCACGGAACTGATGGTTCAAACAGCAGACGACAGGGTCGCTGCCTGGAGCACGGATCCACGTGCAAGAATTCCGCTGTTGCCGGTACTTGAAAAAGATAATCTGCCAGAGTTAGTTGATTTGCTGATTGCTGGTCAATTTCAAGATATCTAACAGCTTCATGTTCTCGACAGGTTTGGTCAGCTGCACTATAGAAAAGCTATACTGAGATTCTAGTTTTTATTCATCGCCGCAGGTAACAGTGGCAACGAGGAGATATTTATGCGGGTCCTAACGGTGATTCCCACCTACAACGAAAAAGAGAACCTACCTGTTGTAGTGGAGCGCCTCCGCACAGCTATGCCTGAGGGGCACATTCTGGTTGTTGATGACAACAGCCCCGACGGCACCGGAGAAATCGCAGATCAGCTATCGAGTAAGGATTCAAACATCCATGTACTTCACCGTACCGTCAAAGACGGATTGGGCGGTGCTTACCTTGCTGGGTTCGATTGGGGTCTTGCTGAGGGATATGACGTCTTGGTAGAGATGGATGCCGATGGATCCCACCAGCCCGAGCAGCTTCCTTTGTTGGTAAAGGCAGTTGAAGACGGCGCCGATCTAGCTATCGGTTCACGCTACATCACAGGCGGAAAGACAAAAAATTGGCCCGTTCACCGTCAAATCCTTTCCCGCGGTGCAAACCTCTACACTAAGCTGATTTTGGGTACCAAAATTAATGATATAACGGCTGGTTTCCGCGCCTTCCGCCGTGACACTTTGGAGAGATTGAACCTAGAAGGCATAGATTCAAAGGGATACGTATTTCAGGTAGACCTTGCATGGAGATCAGAACAAGCTGGTTTCAAGATTGTCGAAGTACCCATTACGTTTATTGAACGCGAAATTGGGGATTCAAAAATGGACGGCAACATCATTTTTGACTCGATGGCTAAGGTTTCGAGCTGGGGAATCAAGTCCCGCGGTAAAAAGGTGGGCGAATTTATGAAGAAGCTAACACAGCGATAAGCCCGATTAATATACAGATGGGGGTGAGAACCTAAGTTCTCACCCCCATCTTCCGATTAACTGTCTGCTTACAAGGCGTGACGTTCGCGGTAAACATCAAGACGCTGTTGAAGGGTTTCTTCAAGTTCTTCCATGGAACGGCGTTCGAGGAGCATGTCCCAGTGAGTACGAATCGGCTTTTCATGCGAATCTACCGGTTCACCTTCACCATTGACTAAGGTAGCCACTTTGCCGGATTTTGCTGTCCACGTATGGGGAATCTCTGCTTCTTGGGCAAATGTTACAAATACCTTTTCGCCGTCTTCAGTGCGGTATTCAACTCGCTGACGGGGTGCTGGTTCGACACCTGCTTCGGTTTCCATTGATTGCGAACCTAGGCGCATACCTCTTAGGCTACGATCGCTCATAAACTTTCCTCCAAAATCCAGGGCATTGTTAGATGTAACGGACAAGAGCTAAATAATATTCCGCACCCAACTCTAGACCAAAGGATAATTATATGGGTTGGTTGGGGTTTTGCGGTGGCGACAGTGCGACGGTAGTAAAAATGGTGCAAAAATCATGTTCTACCTTATGGTTGCTCAACAATCTAAAACGCCGATAATCTACATTATGTAAAGTAATAGTAAATTCATCTCCCCTGTTTCCTTTGTATCCCTGTATCAGGCACACTTATAGCGGAGGTAAACATGAAAAATAAATGGTTGGCATTCGCAGTGGATGCACTTTTGGTCTTAATTTTTGTGGGCATTGGGCGTTCGTCGCATGCAGAAGGATTAGCAGGAACTTTCTTGACGGCAGTTCCATTCCTTCTTGGACTATGCATTGTGTGGATCTTGCCTATGGTTCGAAATATGCCATTTAATATTCTTCCTGCGGGATTGAGTGTTTGGCTCGGAACTGCTGCGTTAGGTCACCTCTTAAGACTGTTCTTCGGAGGCACCAGCGCTCTCAGTTTCTTTATCGTCACCTTGGGTGTCCTAGGAGTCTTTCTTGTGGGATGGCGAGCTCTATGGCTGCTTATTGACCGACGACGTCAAAGAGTTGATGGTTAACATCTTCGCTCAACAAATTGAAGAAAATAGGCGTTTCTTCTACTCAAGAAACACCTATTTCTTTCAAGCTAAACTTTAAGTTTTAGCTTGCGGTAGTTTGTGAAAACTCTCTCCAGTTCTCCAACACCTTCCGAGCTCTTCCATTGTCCAGCGATGCTATCGCTCTATCCAGGGCTGCAACAAAACGTTCGTTGAAACTCTGCCCCTCACCGACGGGTTCGAAAGCTACAATCCCTGCTGCAGCGTTGAGGAGAACAGCGTCCCGTATATGCCCACTCTCCCCCGCCATGATTCGTTCAAATACTTCTGCGTTTTCGGAAGCCGTACCACCGCGTAAATCTTCTAACGTGCCTAGATTGAATCCAAATTCACGGGGGTCGATAACGTGCGCAGTTACGGCGCCCTCGTATACTTCCCAAAGCTGGGAATTACAGGTGATAGTCAGTTCATCCAAGCCGTCTCCACCTCTAAAAATCAGGGCATGATCGTTACGCGAGGCAAAGACATCAGCAATTTTGCGAGCCATCGCTTCGTCAGCTACCCCAATTGCAGAAGAACGCACCTGCGCAGGATTCGTCATGGGACCCAAATAGTTGAAGGCAGTAGGAACCCCCAACTGTTTTCTGGTGGGAGCCACATGTTTCATGGAGGGGTGAAATACCTGGGCGAACAGAAAAGCAATTCCTACTGTTTCTAAACACTGAATGATGTCAGAAATCGGCATATTGAGATTGATGCCTAACTTCTCCAGCACGTCTGCGGAGCCGGAAGAGGACGACGATGCGCGGTTACCGTGTTTAATGACGGGAACCCCGGCGCCCACAATCACCATTGATGCCATAGTGGAAATATTGACCGTATTATGCTGGTCTCCCCCGGTGCCCACAATATCTACTGCGTTAGAGCTAATTTCGATCTTTTCCGCTTTATCTAGCATCCCCTGAGCTAGCGCACTCAGTTCTTCAGGAGACTCCCCCTTGACATGAAGTGCAATCAGAAAGGCGCCAATTATGGCCTCCGAGACTACTCCATTCATTATCTCATCCATTGCCCACCCGATTTCTTGCTCGGAAAGATCATGGCGAAGAGTCAATTTATTCAGAATGGCTTTCCAGGAAATAGCTGGGTTCGATATCTCAGATATGCTCATGGGTTCAGCATAGCGGGCAGAATCGCCAGGTGCTTTAAATATTTCAAGCTGTGAACTTCAGGAATTATGCCGCAGGTCAGTTTTGTAACATGTGCGAAATTTTCAAAAATTTTCTGCAGGCCTTCCCTTGTATTCCCTAGAGATTTTCAACACGCATGGGAAGAAAGGAGCTCATATATTGGTTTCTTCGAAGTTTTACAGACATAATGTCTATGTGACAACTGCAACCCATACCCCAAGTAAGTCGGCCCACACGACTTTGAACCGACCCAACGCTGTCGCCGTCGGCACCGTTGTTTGGTTGGCATCAGAGTTGATGTTCTTTGCCGGACTATTCGCCATGTATTTCACCCTTCGGGCATCACGACCCGATATTTGGGCAGAAAATACCGAACATCTAGCTATTCCGTTGGCCACCGCCAACACCATCGTTTTGGTGTTGAGTTCGGTGACCTGTCAGTTTGGTGTATTCAAAGCAGAGCAGCTAAAGCCACGTCGCACTGGCTCCCTCTTTAACGTTAAAGAGTGGGGCATGGTCGAGTGGTTCCTGCTGACCTTCCTCATGGGCGCATTCTTTGTGTCTATGCAGGTTTATGAGTACGCAAACCTCGTCGCAGAAGGCGTAACAATCGCTCACTCTGCTTACGGATCAGCTTTCTACATCACCACTGGTTTCCACGCTATTCACGTGACCGGTGGCTTGATTGCATTCCTATTCATCATTGGCCGCGCATACGCTGCAAAGCGATTCGGTCATTATGAAGCAACTTCAGCAATCGTTGTTTCATACTATTGGCACTTTGTTGACGTCGTCTGGATTGTTCTTTTCGCCGTCGTTTACTTCTTGAAGTAAATAGAAACAAATCGCCACATCAATAGTTCAACCAGCACACACACTAAGGATCAAACGACGTGAAGGCACTTTCTCAGAAGAGGCGTCATCCTCTTGCAGCCATCGTGTTGCTTGCTCTAGCTTTACTCCTCACCGGTGGCCTCTATGCAGTTGCCACAGCTACGAATGAGGCTAAAGCTGAAACTAGCACCACCTACACAGCTACGCAGGCCCAAGAAGGAGAGAAACTCTTTATCTCAAACTGCGCGACCTGTCACGGCACCAACGCTGAGGGCACCGCTGATGGTCCCTCGCTTGTTGGCGTAGGAGCTGCCGCAGTTGACTTCCAGGTCGGCACCGGTCGTATGCCTATGCAGATGCAGGGTACCCAGGCTCAGCTTAAGCCGGGTCAGTTTAATGAAGAGCAGACCGATCAGCTGGCTGCTTATGTTTCATCTCTCGGCGCGGGACCGTCCGTTCCTGAAGATGAGTACCTTGACGTTTCCAAAGGCGATGCAGCTAACGGTGCCAAGATCTTTTTGGCTAACTGCGCTATGTGCCATAACGCAGCGGGTGTTGGCGGTGCACTGACTCGCGGTAAGTTCGCACCAACTTTGATGGGCGTATCTGAGAAGCACATCTACGAGGCAATGGAAACTGGCCCTCAGAATATGCCAGTGTTCAACGATGCGAACATTACCCCTGAAGAGAAACGAGATGTTATCACTTACCTGAAGTCTCAGGAAGTAAACAACTCCCCCGGTGGTTTTGCCCTCGGGTCACTTGGTCCTGTTGCCGAAGGTCTGTTGATTTGGACTTTAGGCTTGGGAATTATCTTGATTTTCACTGTCTGGCTGACTTCACGCTCAGCTTAAGCACACCACACACATTAGTTTTCGTATTAGGAAGATTTGAGGCAACACATGGGCAACCATAGTGACGACGCTAGGAAGACATCCTCAGTCGTAGTTACCTCTCATGAGGAAGGCAAGGAGACATTCCCCAACCCGGGGCTACCTCCTCATGCACCACGCCTTACTGACGTGGATCCCCATAAGGCAAAGTCCGCAGAGCGACAGGTTTCACTCCTGTTTGTGATTTCCATTCTTGGCGCGATTTTGTTCTGGGTAGCTTATTTCGGTATTAAAATTGGGGGCGAATATTACGATGTAATGAATCCCGAGCCCACGAACGCGCTTCGTTTGCAAAACCTTCTACTTGGTTTGGGAATTGCATTCTCGATGTTCGGCATCGGCATCGGCGTTGTGCATTGGGCTCGTACCCTCATGCCTGATCACGAGATGGTTGAATACCGTCACGCGGTTTCTGCTGAAGCAGATCGTGCAGAAGCACAGGAGATTGTTGAAACTATTATTGCAGAGTCCGGCATTAAGCGCCGTCCGCTCTTGCGCAATACCTTGATTGGTTCAGTTATCCTCGCTCCTCTGACTTTTGTCACCTTCTTGCGCGACTTGGGTCCTGCTGATCCTTCAGTATTGAAGCACACGATGTGGGACAAGGGAGTACGCCTGGTGCGTGACCCTTCTGGTACTCCTATCAAGGCTTCAGACGTTACTTTAGGTTCCGCTTACCACGTACTTCCTGAGAACCTTTCATCGCTCAGCCACGATCAGGGTTACCTGAACGAAAAGGCTAAAGCTGTTGTTCTCTTGATGCGTTTAGATCCCAGTGACCTCAAGGTATCAGCCGGTCGTGAAGACTGGAACGTTGACGGCATTATTGCTTACTCCAAAGTTTGCACCCACGTTGGTTGCCCCATTGCTCTGTATGAGCAGCGAACCCACCATTTGCTCTGCCCTTGCCACCAGTCAACCTTTGACGCGGCTGATGAATGCAAGGTAGTTTTCGGACCTGCTGGTCACGCTCTGCCTCAGCTTCCCATCGCTGTTGACTCAGAAGGCTACCTGGTAGCTCAGAGCGACTTCCACGAACCTGTTGGCCCTGCTTACTGGGAACGTGGCAAACACGTAAAAGAGATGGCAGGTGAGACAAAATAATGTCACACACAACTGTTGAAACTGATTACCAGGCAAAGACATCAACCGGGCGTATCGCAAACTTTGTTGATAGCCGTGTAGGTTTGTCTGGAATCATCAAGGAATTCGGTCGAAAGATTTTCCCCGACCACTGGACTTTCATGTTCGGTGAAGTAGCTCTTTACAGCTTGGTTATCCTGATTCTTTCGGGTACCTTCCTTACGCTGTGGTTCAACCCTTCGATGGCACCCGTTGCATATGATGGTTCTTATGTGCCTATGAAGGGCACCGAGATGTCTGTGGCTTATGCATCAACGCTACACATTTCGTTTGATGTCCGCGGTGGTCTACTTCTTCGTCAGATTCATCACTGGGCAGCTCTTATGTTCATGTTGGCATTGACCATCCACATGCTCCGTGTGTTCTTCACTGGCGCATTCCGTCGCCCCCGTGAACTTAACTGGGTAGTAGGTTGCGTATTATTTATCTTGGGTATTGCTGCTGGCTTCACCGGTTACTCCCTCCCCGACGACGTCCTGTCCGGTAACGGTCTGCGCATTGTTGACGGAATCATGAAGGCTCTACCGTTGGTAGGAACTTACCTTTCTCTCTTCTTCTTCGGTGGAGAATTCCCCGGTGAGCAGCTCATCGGTCGTTTGTACTCCATGCATATCATGATTGTTCCTGCACTGATTCTTCTTTGTGTTGCAATCCACTTGTTCATGGTCGTTGTTCACAAGCACACTCAGTACCCCGGACCTGGTCGCACTGAGGGTAATGTGGTTGGTTTCCCTGTTGGTCCTGTGTATGCAGCTAAAGCTGGCGGTTTCTTCTTTATCGTTTTCGGTATCATCGCCTTCTTGGCTTCGACCTTCACCATTAACGCAATCTGGAATTATGGCCCTTATGATCCCTCCCCCGTTCAGGCTGGTACCCAGCCTGACTGGTACGTCGGATTTGGCGATGGTGCATTGCGTTTGATGCCTGGCGCATGGCCTTGGCACTGGGAATTCAACGTTCTAGGCGGTACCTGGGTGTTCAGTGTTCTAGGACCGTTGATTCCTGCGGGACTCATCATCATGGCAATGTTCATCTGGCCTTGGCTTGAGCGTTGGGTTACCAAAGACAACCGCGAACATCACATCCTTGATCGTCCTCGCAATGCTCCCTACCGCACTGGTGTAGGTGTAGCGGGAATCATTGCTTACGGCACATTGATGGTAGCGGCTAGCTCTGACCTCATTGCAACACACTTCCATCTATCACTGAACGACGTCGCTTACTGGCTTCGTGCTTCGCTGATTCTTGGTCCTTTGGTCGGTTTCTTTGTCACTCAGCGCGTATGCCTTGCTTTGCAGCGTAAGGACCGCGAGCTTGTGCTCCACGGTATTGAATCCGGTCAGGTTGTTCAGCTTCCTCACGGTGAATTCATCGAGGTTCACAAGCCTCTAGATGAGTACCGTCGATACAAGCTAGTGAACTTTGAGTCACCTGCTCCCCTGCCGGCTCAGCCAAATAAGAAGGGTAAGATTTCCTTCGCCGAAAAGACTCGTGCGGGTCTTTCGAAGATTTGGTTCCAGGATCGAGTTGTTTCTGTAACTCCTGCGGAACTTGAAGCAGCGCATCATGCCCGTGATGAAAACCATGGATCTGTAGCAGCTTCTGATACCAAGGAAATTCACTAAATCGATATTCTAAAAGCCCCTCTCCTCTTGGAGAGGGGCTTTTAGTATGTCTAGCTTCTTGAAACGGTGTGCCCTTAAATATCGAGTTAGGTTATTAGCCATCTGGTTATGTGCAAAGACTGTTCATATGAAAATAGCTTTCAAGCCGTATAAACGCAGCTCTGCGGGGCGATGAGATGCTAACTATTCTTCTCATCATTTCTATAATTATATTTTCTTAAAACGCCATATGCGCTTACGGAGATGTCTTCCCGGCGAATCTAGTTTCCTTAAAAAAGATTTTTATTCTTCGCTGATGCAGAGGGGACTTAGTTGACGGTCAAGCATGGTTATCTTCTATACTTTTTACCTTTTCACCGAAATTTAAAGTTTAGATAGGTTTGCTCCTGTCCACGTTTGATGTCGTAGTTGGCAGAGAATGATACATCTGATTCATACTTATAGTCTGCCTAGGGGCAAAAGGTCGCTGATATTAGGTGGGTCCCATCTCCTCTACTCAGTAAAGGGGCCTGAGATGGGCCTATCTTCTTCTTAGCGCCGTAACAGGCAGTATCTATCCAGAAGCTTCTATCGACAAGCAGTGGACTGTTCTCGCATCAGGGCTAATGAAAGACGGGTTGCGAGTTTCGAAACTCTATCGGTTACTTCAGAAGCGCAACCTGCGAAATTCAAAGGCTTGAAGAAGCAGGCGTAACCGTAAATCTGACTCTAGGTAGCAGAGTCGATGATTTTCGGTAAGGCGGAGCGTAAGCAGATGTCCGGTACGTTTAGATGATTGCCTCCCGTAAATTCCCACGCACCTTGAACTGGTCTATAGCGCTTCAAGAAGTATTTCAGCATGGGCAGCTCAGCATGAGGCTATTCTTGTGCAACATAGCGTTTCCGTAGCTAAGGGGCTTTCCTTGGCTAAAGGGAATTTTTTATCGAGGGTGATTCGTTTTATGACGGGTATGGGAGTGCAAACCAGTTCAAGGATTATAAATAGTATAGTAGTGAAGAATTTCAAAGATGCTTCGCATCTAGCGTTTGATGTTCGTATCGCGCAGTTGGTTAGTTTTGCCTCGTCGTTGAATGAATGTTTTGCTCACGTGGTTCAGGAGATGGGTATTTATATGAGTTTCCTATGTCAGTTGAGGCTAGAGAAAACCGCACACGAAGTTGTCAGGGAGTTATTGAAATACGCGTAGAAAAAGGGCAGTAGATTCAAATGAATCTACTGCCCTTTCTTGGCGGTTATATGTTAGTGAGCGTGATCGCCACGGTTGTATTCATATACCCAGCCAACGCAAGCAAGAATTGCAAGAGGAATAGCAAGGGTAATTACCCATACCTGCCACATTGCCAAACCCGTTACCAGGATTGCGCAAACGAGACCAATCATCAGCGGCCACCAAGACCACGGTGAATAGAAACCGTAGTCACCGGTGGTATCGGCAATTTCGCCTTCAAGGTTTTCGTTCGGCTGGTGAGGGTGCTTCTTATCGGTAAACATCAAAAAGAATGCCAAAAAGAAACACATCACGGCGGTAGCTAAGATTGCGGGGAATCCAGCCCAGTCTGTAAATTGCGTCATCAAACCGTACACAATTCCAACCGGTACGAGGAAGATACCCAAGCCAAGGAAAAGCTGTCCAAGAATTTTCATAGTAGCTACTCCCTATCGCTTTACTGAGCCAACTGTGGTCTGCGCTTGCTCAGATACCTGGCGAGCTGCTGCCGCAACACTGTAGTTGGTGGACAGTTCGGGGTGATGTAGATCCAGTGCAGGACGCTCGGAACGGATACGCGGTAGAACGGTGAAGTTGTGACGCGGAGGAGGGCAAGAAGTCGCCCATTCAAGTGAACCGCCGAAGCCCCAAGGATCGTCAACTTCAACCTTCTTGCCGTAGCGCGCAGTCACGTAGACGTTCCACAAGAAGGGAATCATCGAGATTGCGAGCAACATTGAGCCTACGGTTGAGAGCTGGTTCATCCAGGTGAAACCGTCTTCTGGCATGTAGTCAGCGTAACGACGGGGCATACCTTCAACACCCAACCAGTGCTGAATCAGGAAGGTCATGTGGAAGCCGAAGAACAGCAACCAGAAGTGAATCTTACCTAGACGTTCGTTGAGCATCTTGCCAGTCCACTTGGGCCACCAGAAGTAGAAGCCAGCGAACATGGAGAAGACTACGGTACCGAAAATGACGTAGTGGAAGTGAGCTACCACGAAGTATGAGTCAGATACGTGGAAGTCAAGCGGAGGGGTTGCCAAGATAACACCAGTCAAGCCACCGAAGAGGAAGGTGACGAGGAATCCCATAACCCAAATCAAAGGTGTTTCGAAGGTAAGCGAACCCTGCCACATGGTACCAATCCAGTTGAAGAACTTCATACCCGTAGGAATGCCAATCAACATGGTCATGAACGAGAAGAAGGGCAACATAACTGCGCCGGTTACATACATGTGGTGTGCCCACACTGTTACGGAAAGTGCCGCAATAGCGATGGTAGCGAAAACCAAACCCTTGTAACCGAAAATCGGCTTACGTGAGAACACAGGAATGATTTCCGAAACAACACCGAAGAAAGGCAGTGCTAGAACATAAACCTCAGGGTGACCGAAGAACCAGAAAAGGTGCTGCCAGAGAATAGCGCCGCCATTTTCAGGATCAAAGATGTGTCCGCCCAAACGACGATCCATACCCAAAGCAAACAGTGCTGAAGCCAAGGGAGGGAAGATCATGATGATGAGGATGGCGGTAATCAAGGTCGTCCAGGTAAAGATGGGCATACGCCACATAGTCATACCGGGAGCACGCATGCACAAGATGGTGGTAATGAAGTTTACGCCACCCATGATGGTACCGAATCCCTGCAAAGCTAGACCGAAGACCCAGAGATCTCCACCTACGCTAGGTGAATAGGTAGTGCTATTCAATGGGGCATAAGCAAACCAACCGAAGGATGCAGCACCCTGAGGGGTCAAGAAGCCTGCAAGGGCAACCAGAGAACCAAAGAGGAAGAACCAGAAAGCCAAAGCGTTCAAACGAGGGAACGCAACGTCAGGAGCGCCAATCTGAAGGGGAATCAAAACGTTAGCAAAACCAGTAAATGCAGGGGTACCAAACATCAGCAACATCAAAGTGCCGTGCATGGTGAAAAGCTGGTTGAACTGTTCCTTAGTCTGTAGCACCTGCATACCGGGCTCAAAGAGCTCCATGCGCATGAGCAAAGCCATAATGCCCGCGATGCAGAAGAAAATAAAGCAAGAAATCAGGTACATATACCCGATTGTTTTGTGATCGGTAGTGGTTAGCCAATTGACGACGATGCGTCCTTTTGACTTAGGCACAACCCGAGGAGCAACCTGAGTTGCTGAGTCTGCTGAATACTCGAGAGTAGTCACGGGTCACCTCCTACTGTGATTCGTTTTGGTTAGGGTTACGGTTGTATTCGTCGCCGAGACGGCCGTCGTTACCTTCATCCGCAAGCTTCTGAGTGTAAGCGTCGTACTCTTCCTGAGTTACAACCTTAACGTTGAAAAGCATTTCTGAGTGGTACTCACCGCAAAGCTCTGCACATTTACCTGCATAGGTACCGGTTTCAGAACCGGTCTTGAAGTACATGTGGTTAGTCTGACCGGGAATAGTATCGCGCTTCTCAAGGAAAGCAGGAACCCAGAAAGAGTGAATAACATCGCGTGATTTCAGCTGTAAATCAACGGTGGAGTCTACGGGTAGGTAAAGAGTAGGAAGGGTTTCTTCATGACCTTCTTGACCGTCAAGCTGTGCTTGAACACCGGAAGAATAAACATTCTTGTCGAGGTAGTTGAAGTCCCATGCCCACTGCTTGCCATAAACTTCAATGCTTACGTCAGCAGTCTCAGACTTAGGAGCGGTGATTTCGCGCTCAGCACGGTCAGAGAAGCTGAAAAGGCTAACAATAGCGATGATGGGGATGATGGTGTAGAAGATTTCCAGAGGAGCGTGATAGCTCAGCTGACGAGGATAACCAACATCGTTCTTACGACGGCGGTAGGCAATGATACACCAGAGCATAAGACCCCAGGTAATCAAGCCAACAACCAGCGCTGCTACCCATGAACCAATCCAAAGATCCATGATGGTGTCAGCGTTGTCAGTAATTCCACGCTTTGTAGGCAACCAGCCCAGCTTGGCTTCTTCCGAACAACCGGTCATCAACAGTGCTGAAACTGAAGCCACTCCGGCCAATGCCAGACCCTTCAGCTTGCGGCTGCCGGTTCGATGCTGCGAACTCACAGACGGCCCTTCCTTTAGCGGTGTGCGTGTTAGGTCGATTCAGTGTGTGGACAGAATGCGACATAAATCTTTCTATATGAGCTTACCTCTTGATAGTGCATTCTGCTGACACTATGTCAGCGAAGTTACGGCTATTTCTTAACTATTTCGCAAAATATTGAGAAAAAATGGGACGTTCCATCGAGAAGGATGGAACGCCCTAAATATAGTCATAGATTTTGTTTAGTGGAATGAATCGCCACAAGCACATGATCCCTGTGCATTGGGGTTATCAATGGAGAAGCCCTGCTTTTCAATGGTGTCTTCGAAATCGATAGTAGAACCATCTAGGTAGGGAACGCTCATGCGATCAACAATGACTTCAACTCCGTCGAAATCGCGGACTGCATCGCCATCGAGCTTGCGCTCATCAAAGTACAGCTGGTAAATCAAGCCAGAGCAACCACCGGGCTGTACTGCAACGCGCAGGCGCAAATCGGTGCGCCCCTCCTGCTCTAAAAGTGCACGAACCTTCTGAGCTGCAGTGTCGGTAAGCTGAACGCCGTGGGTTGTGGTTTCAGTCGCTGTTTCAGTCATCTTTTTGTCCTTAAAGTCTTGAGAAAATGGTTCCAGAGAATTTTTCTCTAGTTAAGTGAACCGTTCTATACCGAAGCTTTATTCCCCATACTATTTCTTTTCGCAGAATTTGGTAACCATGAGGGCTTCTGCAAGGATTGCTCGCTTGAAATCGGGGATGTAGAGGGATTCGTTAGCGCTGTGAGCCCTCGTATCTGGATCTTCAATGCCTGTAATGAGAATATGAGCATCGGGGAACTCTTCCTTGAGGTCTGCAATGAAGGGAATAGACCCACCTAAACCTGTTTGCACCGGAGCAATTCCCCACGCCTTTTCCATGGCAGAAAGAGCAATTTGGATACTGCTCTCTGAAGTATCTGCGGAGAATGGTTGGCCGGAGTCTTCGGCTGTGTAACTTACTTCAACTCCCCATGGGGAGTGCTTGTGAAGGTGTGCCTCGATAGCTTCATGGGCCTGCTGAGGATTTTGCCCAGGAGCCAAACGCACACTGAGCTTGGCGCTATTCTGGACTGAAATAGTGTTAGAAGATTCGGCTATGGGGGTGATGTCCATGCCGATAATGCTGATGGCCGGTTGTGCCCAAAGGCGAGAAGAGATGCTTCCCTCCCCCGCCAGTTGTACATTATCTAGCATTCCGGAATCAGCTCGGAAATCTGCTTCCTCATATTCAACCTCAGGTTCAGGTGCATGTATTAAACCCTCAACTGCTACTGCACCTTTATCGTTATGAAGCGAAGCAAGAAGTCGTACTAAGGCTGTGGGTGCATCAATCATAGGTCCGCCAAACATGCCGGAGTGCACCGCATGATCTCCCACGCGTACATTCACAACTCCGCTGGCTAATCCTCTCAGACCGGTTGTGAGCGCAGGTACTCCTGCTTTCCAGTTGGACGAATCGGCTACGACAATTGCATCTGCTTTAAGTTTCTCTTTGTAAGTTTTAAGGAATTGCCCAAAACTCGGCGATCCTGCTTCTTCCTCGCCTTCAATAAAAAGAGTAACGCCAGCCTTGAAATCCTCACCCAACACATCTTTTACTACCGAAAATGCCGTGAGATGAGCTAAAACACCAGCTTTGTCATCTGCTGCGCCGCGACCAAAGAGCCTGTCCCCCTGCACTGTGGCAGTAAAGGGTTCAGTATTCCACTCAGCTAAATCTCCCACTGGCTGCACATCGTGATGCGCATACAGCAAAATAGTGGGGTAACCCGCTTCAGCTTCTTTGCGAGCAACGACTGCTGGCATACCCTGTTTATCTTGATTTTCCCCGTAGGAAGCAGTCAAGATTTCAACCGAGTCAAAACCCACGTGCTGAGCTAATGAAGCTACTTTTTCTGCACTCTTGTGAACCTGCGATAAATCGAAAGCTTCCCATGCAATGGACGGAATAGCTACCAGCTCAGTTAGCTGTTCCACGGCGGAATCAAACTTTGCGTTTACAGCATGGTCAAGCGCTTCAAAATGCGAGAAATATTCTGGAGTATCAGTATTCATATACATAACCTTACGATGGATTGAGTAGAACCACCTTTTGTTCGATATTCTTAACAGGTGATTGGACGTAAAAAAGATTCTCGAAGTACATCAGGTTCTGTGCGAGCAGATTCTGTGGTGAATGAAGCTACTGTAACTCCTGAACCTCAGGAAGAACACCATGCTCCGAATTACACCGCTCCCAAGGGGAAACCCACGCCTTCTCGCAAGCAACAACAACAGGCGCGGCGTCAGCCCCTGGTACCTGCTGACCGAAAAGCAGCCAAAGAAGCCAACCGGGCTGCATTGCGCGAGCAGCGAATGAAAGAAAACATTGCCATGCAAACTGGCGATGAAAAGCATTTACCGCTTAAGGACAAGGGACCTCAGCGCAGATATATTCGCGATTACGTCGACGCCCGGTTTAACGTCGGCGATTTCATGATTATCGCTCTTCTTCTAATTTTTGTGGCGGGCATCTTCATCCAGTCCATTCAGTTGGTCACTGTAACCCTCATGTGGATTTTCATCGCTCTCCTCGCTTTGGACCTGTGGTTCATGTGGCGAGGTCTGAAAAAGAAGCTTCTGGCTAAGTTTGGACAAGTCGAACCAGGCTCTACAATCTACGCCATTAACCGTGCCATGATGATTCGTCGAATTCGACTTCCTAAGCCTCAGGTGAAGCGCGGTCAATACCCCAGCTAAGTCCAATAAAAATGGTGGAGTGTTCTAGAACACTCCACCATTTTTCTATTTAAGAAGCTTTTTCAGCTCCCGATTGATTCGTGCTGCCCATAGTGGTCCTTCATACAGGAAAGCTGTATACCCCTGAACAAGAGTTGCCCCAGCATCGAGACGCTCTTTTACATCGCCGGCAGTAGTCACCCCACCCACGGAAACCAGAGTGAGTTTCTCTCCCACGTGTTCTTTTAAGAGCCGCAATACTTCAAGCGAGCGATTCTTTAAGGGCGCACCCGAAAGTCCTCCAGCACCGATTTCGCTCACCTTTTGAGCATCAGACTGTAGACCCAAGCCGTCACGCGCAATAGTAGTGTTGGTAGCGATGATTCCATCAAGTCCTAATTCGACTGCCAAATCTGCAATTTCAAGGATTTCATCGTCCGCAAGGTCGGGAGCAATCTTCACCAAAAGCGGTACATACCGATTTGGCTCAGCCAAGACCGCTGCTTCCTGTACAGTCTGCAACAAAGGGCGAAGAGTCTCCACTGATTGAAGCGACCGAAGACCGGGAGTATTAGGAGAGCTCACATTGACAACCATGTAATCTGCTTGCGGAGCCAAGGTCATAGTAGAAATTCGGTAATCTTCAGCGGCATCCTCTAACTCGACCACCTTTGTTTTTCCAATATTGACGCCGATGATTGGGCGAGCTGAAGACGAGAAACTGAACTCAGTTTCAAAATCTGCGCGAGCGGCGGCAAGACGAGGCCCAACCTTTGCGGCTCCCTCGTTATTAAATCCCATGCGGTTAATGACTGCGAAGTCTTCAACCAAACGAAAGAGACGGGGCTTAGGGTTACCGGGTTGCCCTTGCGCAGTCACAGTACCGATTTCCACATGTCCAAAGCCCAAATCTCCCAGGGCATTGATGCACGATCCCTCTTTATCAAAACCTGCTGCGATTCCAAAAGGCGAGGGAAAAGTTAGCCCCATAGCTTCGGTGCGTAGCAGAGCATCGGGTAATAGAAATTTGCGTGCAACGGGAGTCAGTTTGCTAGCACGCAAGAGTTGAATACCCTTAAACCCAATCTTGTGCGCTAGCTCTGCATCCATCGGTTTAAAAACAAGCTTGAAAAGTATGGGATAGATTTTCATGGAAAGCTCTCTACTGTTGGTGTGATGAATGGGAAGAAATCTTATCGACGGCACCGCCATACCGTCTATCTCGACGGGCGTACACTTCAACGGCGTCCCATAGAGTTCGACGGTCGACGTCAGGCCACAAAACATCAAGGAAAACTAGCTCCGCATAAGCGCTTTCCCAGAGTAAGAAATTAGATGTTCGCAACTCCCCCGAGGAACGAAGGAAAAGATCGACGTCGGGAACCTCGGGGTTGTACAGGTATTTTTCGATAGTTTTTTCGGAGATAGAGGACGGTTTCAGTTTTCCAGCTGCAACTTCAGCCGCGATGCGGGCTGTGGCGTCTGCAATTTCCGCGCGCCCACCGTAGTTGACGCACATGACGAGGGTACACACCGTATTGTTCTTTGTCTGTTCTTCGCAGTACTGCAGCTGCTTAATCACAGAGTTCCAGAGCTTAGGCTTTCGCCCTGCCCAGAGCACACGCACCCCCCATGCCTGTAATGTTTCCAGCTGACGCGTGAGAACCTCGGTGGTAAAACGCATAATGAAACTGACTTCATCCATGCTACGCTTCCAATTTTCCGTGGAAAAAGCGTAGGCAGAAACATAGGGAATGCCCATCTCGATGGCACCAGCGACGACATCGACAAGGGACTTCTCCCCCGCTTTATGCCCCTCGTTACGAGGTAGCCCGCGTTCATTAGCCCATCGCCCATTCCCATCCATCACTACAGCGACATGCCGGGGTACAAACTGGGCAGGAATAGCAGGGGGCCTTGCTCCGCTAGGATGCGGATCAGGAGCAACAGGCATCAAAATTCCTTTTCTATCAAAGCCAATGATTTGAGGGGTTTCTCCAACTGCCAATGCACGAAAGTAGAGATTAATCCATATGCTATTTTTGCAGAATGCTGGGATGAGATAGCCGTAACGCTCTCCCACCGGCCCAAGAACACATCAGATAAATAATGCCACGTTTCTTCGCTGACCGGTTTGCTAACATTGAGCACTTCTAACCTTCCACAATTTTCGCATAGCAATCCGGCTTCTGCCGAAAACCAGCGAAGATTCTCTGAGGACCCACAGTGGGAACAGACAGTAGGGTTCATTCCCCAACCTGCTAAAGAGATGGCGCGTAGAAAATAAGCATTCACAATATCTAAGGGTCTCAGACGCTGACTAGAGAGCGAAGACAAAGCCCCAGCAAGCATCACGAACAGCTGGTTTGAACTTTCACCCTCTTCAAATTTTCCTAAGCTTTCTGTTAACTCAATAAGTGCTAATCCTGCAAGGTAAGCTGAGTAATCACTCATGATGGGCGAAGTATAAGCCCGCACCGTTTGAACCTGCGTCAGCGTATAAAGGTTTTTACCCGCCGTAAGAGAAACATCCACCAGCATAAAAGGTTCTAACCGTCCCCCAAATTTTGAGGTAGTTTTGCGAGCACCTTTAGCAACGGCATGAACAATCCCGTGGTTTCTCGTCAGCAAGATAACAATCTTGTCTGCATCCCCCAATTTTTGACCGCGTAAGACTATGGCTTGATCAAAAATTATTTTAGAACTAGCTGATGAACTCACTCTTATATCATCACATATTCAAAAAGTGGAGAAAACTACGGGGGCAAGGAAACCCTATCCTTGCCCCCACTAACAAGCTACTTGCTATCTCGAAGCGCTCTGTTGACCGCAGACGTCAAAGCCTTCAAAGATGCCCAGGTTGTGGAGGAATCAATACCAATCCCCCACAACACTCTGCTACCCACTGCTGCTTCAATATAGCTTGCAGCTCGGGCATTGGAATTAGAAGAAAGCGTATGCTCTGAATAATCGAGCAAACGAATATCGATACCTTCAGAGTGGAATACCGACTGCATGGCATCAATAGGGCCAGACCCCGTTGCCGTCTTCTCGAAACGACGGCCATCCACATTTAAGAGAACCTTAAGCTTGGTTGCCCCGCCCTCTTGCGAATCCACATTGATAGATTCCAAACGGAACCTACCCCAGCGATGCTCAGGATCCTCCGCAGGAAGATATTCATCAGCAAAGACTTTCCATAAATTCTCACTGGTTACTTCTCCGCCCTGGGCATCTGTGCGCGCCTGAATAGCTCCAGAGAACTCAATCTTCGCGCGTCGAGGCAAATCCAGACCATAATCTTTCTTCAAAAGATAGGAAACTCCGCCCTTGCCGGACTGCGAGTTAACCCTAATGACAGCTTCGTAATTGCGCCCCACGTCGCGAGGATCCAACGGCAAATAGGGTACGCCCCACTCTAAATCGTCAATACTCTTACCGGCTTCTCGCGCACGACGTTCCATAGAGTCGAAACCCTTTTTGATAGCGTCCTGATGGGAACCAGAAAAAGCTGTAAAAACTAAGTCGCCACCATAGGGTGAACGCTCGTGAACAGGTAGCTGATTACAATACTCAACCGTTCGACGAATCTCATCAATATCAGAGAAGTTAATTTCCGGGTCAACACCCTGAGTCAGCATATTTAGTCCCAGCGTCACCAAATCGACATTCCCCGTGCGCTCACCATTGCCAAAGAGACAACCTTCAATCCTGTCTGCGCCCGCAAGATAACCCAATTCAGCCGCTGCGACGCCGGTGCCGCGGTCATTATGAGGGTGCAGTGAAAGAATGATGTGCTCACGATTGGTCAGGTGCCGGTTCATCCATTCTATGGAATCGGCATAGACATTAGGAGTCGCCATCTCGACAGTGGCGGGGAGGTTAATAATAACTTCCCGACCTGGACCAATTTCCAGTTCGTCTGTGACGGCGTTACAGACCCGGACGGCGAACTCCAGCTCGGTTCCGGTGTATGACTCAGGGGAATACTCATAGGTGATGTTCGCATCCCCCGCCAGCTGTTCCTCATATTTCTTGCAAAGCCGTGCTCCGGTGAGCGCGATATCCAAAATCCCGTCTTCATCCTTATTGAAGACGACCTCTCGCTGTAATACAGAGGTTGAATTATAGAAATGCACAATCGCATTCTTTGCACCCTGGATAGATTCAAAGGTTTTTTCAATGAGGTGCTCACGGCACTGAACCAAAACTTGGATGGTGACATCGTCAGGAATATGGTTCTCTTCAACCAGTGTGCGTACAAAATTGAAATCAGTAGCGGACGCCGAAGGGAATCCCACTTCAATTTCCTTGTAACCCATTCCGACCAGAAGCTTGAACATAGCGAGTTTACGCTCAGAATCCATGGGATCAATGAGAGCCTGGTTTCCGTCGCGAAGATCTACCGCGCACCATCGTGGAGCTTTCGTGATGGTCTTGTTGGGCCATGTACGGTTCTCGAGCTGAATATCAATTTGCTCTGAATACGGACGGTATTTGTGAACCGGCATTGAAGATGGTTTCTGCAAATTTTTCACGATATTTACCCTTGCTCTAGAGAAAACATGATTGCTTCTTGAAAAGGAGAAAATGGAGTCAAACTAGGCGTTTGAATCAGTGCAGCCTTTAAACAAAATCATTTAGTGAAAATATCACGTGTCCCATATGACCCAGCTAATACTCAAGGGTTGATTCCACCATATGGAATCAACCCTTGATCTAGCTTAATATTGAAATGATTGCTGACATTTCACCTGGTCAGCTGTCTGCCCCTGTGCTTCACCGGCAATTTTGCTTTCCTTCTGAGCTACCGCATCGCCGTCCTTGAAGTCTTCACCTACGAGCACGGTAATGGCTGCATAACTGGTTGAAACGCGGGCCTCAGTGATGCCCAACTTGTCTGCTATTTTCTTCGCCTCTTGTTCGTATCCTTCGGGATAGATGACGGCGGAGCTGGCATAACTGCTCGTGTCATTCTGCGCAGTAACGTTGGTGAACTTTTCCTGTTCAAGCAAAGAAGCTACATGCTTACCCTGTTGAATAGATCCAGAACCATTAAGCACCTCTACGGGTGCAGAAAGAAGAAGTTCTTGAGCAGTTTCTGAAGCCGATGCCGCAGGCGAAGCACTGGTTGATGGCTCTGCCTCTACTCGCAATGACTGATCCTGCCGTAACTTCTCAAAGATCGCCTGCGCAGAATCGGAAATCTGCAATTTGTTCTCGTTGTATGTGTACGGTTCATGCGGAACTGTAGCGAAAACAATCTGGCTAAGATCGATATCGGAGACCATGGTTCCCAAATCAACCAGCGTGGCGGGATTAGTGAGACCCTGGTCGACGGTTACATTCTGAGTGACAGCTTCTGCGATGTTCATTAGTTGTGATGGGTTAGAAAGAGTTCCCTCCGCTTTGACCTTTCTGAACATAGAAGCTAAGAAACTTTGCTGGGCTGCGATGCGGCTGGTATCGCTACCATCGCCAAACCCATGCCGGGACCGGAGGAACGCCAGAGCCTGTTCGCCCTGCACCGAAGAATTGCCTGCGGGTATATTGAGACCGGAGTATGAATCGTCAATTGCTTGAGTAACACACACATCTACGCCACCGATAACATTCGATAGCGCTTTTACGGCGTTAAAATCAACCAGCATAAAGTGATCAATATTGACGCCGGTAATTGAACTAATCGTGGCAACAGTGCAACCAGGGCCGCCATGGGACAACGACTCATTAATCTGAGTATCTTTCGCCTCGGCGTATTCGGTTCCGTCCTGAGCCTTACAAGCGGGAATATCTACAATGAGGTCGCGGGGGAAGGACAATACCGAAACGTTCTGATGATCTTGACTGATTTGTACCAGCATGATGACATCAGCTCGTGCCCCAGAGGCGGCATCGTTCTCATCCCCATAATTCGAGTTGGAACCTGAACGTGTATCGGAACCGACCACCAAAATATCCAAGGGACCGTCTTCTAAATTAGCGTTTTGAGCGCTTCCAAGATTGAGTGTATCTGTTTGAATATTGGTCCGCAGACGAACGAAAGAAACCCCGGCAATACCAACCATCAAAAGGAGTAGTCCCACGCAAGAGAGCGCTATCCATTTGTACTTCTTGGAACGCACGGGGTGCTGGCGCATGTGGCGTCCAAAGCTTCTTAGACGAGACGTTGAGGAGTCAGGATTCACAGATTCTGCCACTGATTACTCTCTTTCATCTGCTGGCGGTACGGGGGATGATAAACGGAAGGGGTAACTCAAAGGTCGAATTTAAAATCCTAAACGACCAAGTGCACGCGGGTCACGTTGCCAGTCTTTAGCCACTTTCACATGGATATCTAGATAGACCTTTGTACCCAGTAGAGCCTCGATATTTTTGCGGGACTGAGAACCGATTTCGCGCAAGCGAGAACCATTTTTACCGATAATGATTGCCTTTTGTGAAGATCTTTCCACAAACAAATTAACGTGAATATCTAGCAAGGGGTTATCTTCAGAGCGGCCCTCGCGCAGATTCATTTCTTCAACGGTGACAGCAACCGAGTGAGGCAGTTCGTCTCTGACCCCTTCGAGAGCTGCTTCGCGCACAAGTTCGGCCACCAGAGTTACCTCGGGCTCATCGGTGAGTTCGCCCTCTGGGTAGAGAGGAGGGGAATCCGGGAGGAAGGTTGCCAACAGATTGCTTACTTCCTCCACCTGGAAGTCTTTGACGGCAGAAACTGGAATAATATCTGCCCAGCCACCGCGTCCGTCATTAGCTGCCGGAGCTTGAGTTGCAGACTGCTTTTTGCGCTGCGCTGCAGGGCCAGTACCCTTTTGAAATGCCTTATCCTGATTTTTCTTTTTTGAAGAAGTATTTTGGCGTTGCTTACGTTCGGTGCGTGCTGCGCGTTCAGCGCTCATTACTTCTTCACCTAGCTGATGTACAGCAATGAGCTGCTCGGCTAGTTCCTGCTGAGAAACAGTATCCGCTTTGGTCACAATAGCAACCACAGGACGGTTTCCTGAAGCAGCAATTTGCTGGGCGATGTATCGGTCACCTGGGCCAATCTTCTCATTTGCAGGGATACAAAAACCTACGACGTCGACCTCTGAAAGCGTTTCTGCCACCATATCGTTGAGTCGTTCACCCAACAGAGTACGCGGACGGTGCAACCCCGGAGTATCCACCAGCACCAACTGGAATTTTTCACGATGGACGATACCGCGAATCGTGTGACGCGTAGTCTGCGGACGATTTGAAGTGATCGCAATTTTCTGACCGACGAGAGCGTTGGTAAGGGTCGATTTGCCGGCATTGGGGCGACCTACCAGGACAGCGAAGCCCGCTGAATAGTCGTCGGGAAAATCAAATAAATCCACTTAAACTCCTCCTGAGAATGTTTACACCACTTTACAGGGTAAAAAAGACGGGCACGTCGCTTGTCGACGTGCCCGTATTCACTATTCAGTAGATTTTGAAGATTTACTCAGAATCAACCGCGACGCTACCTGTATGTGCTTTCTCATCGGTCCAGACTAAGAGCGTTGCAATCTGATTACGGCGTCCGCTAGTTCCGATAGCCCGAATATGGATACCTGATACCGAAATTTCGCTACCCACAATAGGCACTCGACCCAGGTGCTTAGACATAAGACCACCTACAGTATCTACATCCTCTTCTTCTAAATCTTCGCCAAAGAACTCGCCTAATTCCTCAACGCTCAAACGGGAACTGATTTTGAAGGTGCCGTCGTCCTGTACCTTGATTTCTGGCTTCTCATTGTCGTACTCATCGGCGATATCCCCGACCAATTCTTCAATGAGATCCTCCAGAGTCACCAGACCGGCGGTCCCTCCGTACTCATCAATCACCATGGCAACATGGGTTGATTCCCGCTGCATTTCTCGCAATAAATCCAGAACTTTCTTAGATTCAGGTTCAAAGCGACCGGGGCGGATTAACGTCTCTAGATTCAATTCGCTTTGAATCATTCCTGAATCTACAACATTTTGCATTAAGTCTTTGAAGTAAAGGACGCCTCGAATGTCATCGAAATCATCGCCCAAGACAGGAATGCGTGAATACCCCGAGCGCAGGAAAAGATTGACGGCGTTATCAACCGTCTCGTCAGCATCAATGGTCACCATATCTGTGCGGGGAACCATTACGGATTTAATCCGGGTGTCGCCCAGCTCGAAGATAGACTGCACCATCTGAGCTTCGTCGTCCTCAATGACATCTTGTGAACTCGCCCGATCAACGAACTCCAAAATTTCTTCTTCGGTGAAGTATCCAGCCGAAGAATTCGCCTCCTGCCCTGACTCATCCTTAGGCTTGACGACTGCCTGAGGCAAAGGACCCAGGATCTTAGTAAGGAAATAAGTCAGAGAAGCATAATTTTTAACAAAATGCAGGGGTCGTGCTCGACCCGAGCGCCGGGGGTAATAAGCGAAAAATACATAACTAATACACGTCATTACCACTGCAGTGATTAGAATTGCCACCACTGTCGAAGACGAGATGACTAGCATCAGCGAGTAGAAACCAAGAATCGCCAAGGTATCTACGAACGCGCTCCACAATCGAAGCGAGAACATGTACTGATCAATATTCGCGATAATAATGTTCAACCGAGAGCGTTTACCGCTCTCCACCAAATTATCCAACTCACTATGCGGAATATAGGTGAAAGCTGATTCGGTGGCAGCAAGAATGTAACCCACTACGAGTAAGAGCAGGGTTGCAAAAATAAGACTGACAATCACCATAGGCGTTAGAACCTCGTCTCAACAGGAGCAGCCCGCCCCAAGAACTGCTCTAAAATAGTGCGCTGAATCCCGAACATTTCAGCTTCTTCTTCTGCTGTAGCATGATCGAATCCCAGGCAATGCAAGATTCCGTGCACTGTTAAAAGGCAGTATTCATCGAGAGTGCTATGACCAGCATTTTCAGCTTGTTCTGCTGCAACTGCCGGACACAGAATAATATCCCCCAGCACGCCCTCTGTGGGTTCTTCGTCCGTTCCTGGTTCAAGCTCATCCATGGGGAATGACATGACGTCGGTAGGCCCTGGAAGATTCATCCATTCCAGGTGAATACGTTCCATCTCCTCAACACCGACCACCGCAATCGACAGCTCGGTCGAGCTACTTACCTTCATATATTTGAAAGCGGCATCTACTAGGTCTTCAATCACAGCTGGATCAAATGCAGCAAATGCTTTCTGGACGGCGGGAGATTCACCCTCTGAGACTTCTTCAATCTCAAAATCAACAGCCATTAGCTTTGATCCCCCACATCAATCCCTGATTTCTCCAGAAGTTTTTCCGCTGCCGCTTCTATCGTTTGCCGTTTGACTTTACGATTACGTTTGCGTTCCATCGCCGTCTTGTCCTCATCCCACCGGTCGTATGCGGACACGATATCGGAGACCAAAGAATGCCGGACGATGTCGGTAGCTTCGAGAAGACAGAAAGATATATCTTCGACATCCTGCAGGATATTTCGAACCTGCTTCAACCCCGATGCCTGACCATTGGGGAGGTCAATCTGAGTAACGTCACCGGTAATCACCATTTTTGCACCGAACCCCAATCGAGTAAGGAACATCTTCATCTGCTCCACCGTGGTGTTCTGCGCTTCGTCCAAAATGATAAAAGCATCGTTGAGAGTACGTCCGCGCATATATGCAAGCGGTGCAACTTCAATGGTTCCAGCTTCCATCAACTTAGGAATTGATTCAGGATCCATCATGTCGTGAAGGGCATCATACAGCGGCCGCAAATATGGATCGATTTTTTCGTTCAGAGATCCAGGAAGAAATCCTAAACGCTCCCCCGCCTCAACAGCAGGACGGGTCAGGATAATTCGGTTAACTTCCTTCGCTTGAAGAGCATGCACTGCTTTGGCCATTGCAAGGTACGTTTTACCGGTACCTGCTGGTCCAATGCCAAAAACTACCGTGTGGTCATCGATACTATCGACATAGTTTTTCTGGTTAATAGTTTTAGGACGAATGCTCTTTCCCCGAGAGCTCAAAATATTCTGGCTCATCGCTGCCGCAGGCTGCGCCAATTCAGAATTGAGCATCGTTATAACACGCGAAACAGTCTCTTGACCGAGGGGAACACCCTGAGATGCCAACCGCGCCAGCTCGCTCAGTAAGCGAATAGTCGCCCCTACCGGCTCAGATGGACCAGTCACCACCACTTCTACATCGCGAGGACGAACAGTCACCGAGGGAAAATTCGACTCAATAAGCGAAATACTGGAATCGGATGGACCTAATACTGTCACCATTTGCTCACGCGAGGAAAAAGTGAAAGTTCTTGCTACGGACAACGGACGAGTTGCGCCCGAATTCTGGCTGTTCATACACGGCCTAAGGCCTAATCAGAGCTCCTTGAAGTTTGTTATGTTCAGATTATCTGGTGGTGTCCTAATAAAACAGAACCTTGGAGTGAATTTTCTACCACTGCCCAAGTAACGTTTTGAGGACGACAAGGGCTGAAGACCCAGCTGTAGAAGAACGCAATACTTCATTCCCCAGAAGCACCGTATGCGCTCCAACCGAAGTAAACAGCTCTACCTCACGAGGCGAAATTCCTCCTTCTGGACCAACCACTATATAGACCGATCCAGTCAGCTCAGATTTCTGAGCTTTCAGAAGCTCACTCAATTTCTGCTCGGCAGATTCATGCAAAATCAAAACGGTGGCACCAACTGCGCTGTCCTCTTCAAAAACCTCAGCTAAATC
Organism: Rothia sp. ND6WE1A; assembly: GCF_001683935.1. Taxonomy (NCBI): domain Bacteria; kingdom Bacillati; phylum Actinomycetota; class Actinomycetes; order Micrococcales; family Micrococcaceae; genus Rothia; species Rothia sp. ND6WE1A. The sequence goes on from NZ_LXTU01000051.1 coordinate 59,279, forward strand.
TGCTGAAGAGTGAAGATCAAAAACCGTGGGAATAAGAGCACTTCTCGACTGCTTTGCGGCCGCAACCACAGTATTTTTCCACTTGGCATGGTGCTTAGGCAATCGTTCCTTTTTCCACCGCACAATCGAACGATCAGCAAACCACGGGATGACACCTGAAACTCCAAGTTCAGTAGCAGTCTCAATCCCCAGAATGTCACGATCATTCTTAGCTAATGCCTGCACCACAATAAACTCAGTACCTGCATGGGCAGACTGAATTTGGCGAACCTTAACCCTTAGACCATCGTCAAGAAGTTCAACCACTTCCCCGCGCAGCCGCTTACCTTCTCCATCAGAGAGATCAATCTTTTCAGTCAGCTGAAGACGTTTAACATTTCGCGCATGGTGACCTTCGGTCCCCTGCACATCAACTACATCACCCACGGCGACGTCGTCTAGCTCCCCCTCCACAAGATAGAAAATAGGTGCAGACATTATAAAATCACCCTACTTATCGAAACGATCTTTGATACGAGAGAAGAATCCTTGCTTCTCAGAAATCGTCTCGCTCTGTTGCAAATCCTCCTGGCGTAGCTCCGCGAACTTCTCTAGCAATTCCTTTTCCTCACGGCTGAGGTCGGTAGGAGTGCGAACCTCAATATGCACATGCAAATCTCCCCGACCATTCTTGCGAAGATGCTGCACTCCGAGTTCCTTAAGGGTCAGCACATCGCCCGATTGCGCACCGGCTTTGATATCAAGCTTCTGCACACCGTCAAAAGTATCCAAAGAAATCGTGGTACCCAGCGCGGCTGCCGCCATCGAAATACCTACCCGAGCGTGAAGATCGTCGCCCTCGCGCATGAAAGTCGGATCCGGATTAATGCGGAGTTCGACATACAAATCCCCGTTAGGACCGCCGGCGGTGCCGGCCTCACCTTCACCGGAAAGACGAATACGAGCGCCACTATTGACACCTGCAGGAATCTTAACGGTCAGAGGCTTGCGCTCGCGGACACGCCCCTCACCGTAGCATTCCTGACACGGATGCTTAATGACGGTGCCAAACCCCTGACAGGAGGGGCACTCTACCGGCTGCACGACAGTTCCCAAGATGGACTGAACCTGACGCTGCATATAACCCTGCCCCTTACACATCTCGCAGGTTTCAGGGTGAGTGCCGGGTTCGCAACCGTCTCCCCCACAAACATCACATACTACGGCGGTGTCAACAGTAATTGGTTTGTTGATACCAAAAACTGCATCCTTCAAATCAATGCGCACGTTGATGAGCGCATCCTGCCCCTGGCGAGTTCTGGACGCAGGCCCTTGCGGCTGCTGGCTGAAGAAAGTTTCGAAAATATCTGAGAAACCTCCGAACCCGCCGAAGCCGCCACCACCAAAACCACCCTGAGCCTGACCATTTTCGTTACCTGTCTGGTCATAGATACGGCGTTTTTCAGGGTCAGATAGAACATCGTGCGCGTGCGACACACGCTTGAATTCCTCTGCGGCTTCAGGAGAAGGGTTGATATCGGGATGGAGCTTGCGCGCCATCTTGCGATAAGCTTTCTTGATTTCCTCCGGGCTTGCGTCCCTTGCCACGCCCAGGGTTTCATAGTGGTTGCTCAAAGAGTTACTGCTTTCTAATCGGCGTCAAAATTCTGATAAAAGTTTAGTGAGTGAAACTCATGTTCCCAAAATTCTTGAGAGATATTGAGCGACTCCCCGAACCGTTGCCATCGTCGATGAATAATCCATCCGGGTTGGCCCAATCACTCCAAGGTTCCTAGTGATTTCTGGTCCATAAGCTGAAGCAACAATAGAAGCCTCGCTCAAAGGCTGACTTTGTGTCTCGGCTCCGATTCGAACGGTTACTTCCTCTTCAGCCACCATCGCATTCAGCAATTGAAGCATAGTTACCTGTTCTTCCAGTGCCTCAAGAATCGGTGCAATACTTTGAGAAAAATCGTGGGTAGCATTGGCAAGATAAGAGGTGCCAGAGATGAGAAGCCGAGAATTTTGTTGAGCGAGTAACAAATCGTCTATACCAGCAAGAATACTTCGCAAGCTCATATTCGACAGTAATTCATTGTGCGCTACGATAGCTTTATGTGCTTCAAAGAAGCTTTTGCTTTTCACCAAAGAGTGTATTTTCTGCTGGGCATCCTCCGCTGATGCTAAGGGTTGCTTAAGTCCCATTATTTTTTGATGAACCTGCCCTGAATTATCAATCAAGATAACAGCCACGGTCAGCTCTGATGTTTCAATAATTTCTACATGCTGCACCGAATCACCAGTAGCAACGGGCAATTGCAATACAGCCACCTGATGGGTGAGCTGAGATAGCAGCCGCACCGTTTGCTCATAGACTTGATCCAAACTATCTGATGAGTCGAGAAAGCGATGAATCGCATTCTTTTCAGCGGGCTTTAGCGGCCTAGGTTTGGCTATTTCGTCAACAAAAAAACGATAACCTTTTGCCGTTGGAATACGTCCTGCACTTGAATGGGGCGCTTGAATAAGCCCTTGCTCCTCTAGCGCCATCATTTCATTACGCACCGTAGCGCTGGAAACACCTAGCTGATGTCGCTCCACCAGCGCTTTTGAACCTACAGGCTCACGTAAACTGACATAGTCTTCGATAATGGCTTGAAGAATTTGATGTTGACGTGTCAATGACAATCCTTTTCTCCATATCGAAATCTTAAAGTTGGCACTGTAATGCAAGAAATGCTAGTTCAACTCTAATACCTATGGTTTCTCTACCTCTCTTCGTACGCTCAAAGCAAAGGAGCACCGATGCCCAATAGATATGAATGGGGAGCGCAAGATCTTTCTGCCATGAACCAGCAATTTCAAAAACAGCAGCTGCGGGAGGTACCCGTCATGCCGGGGCTACTCCTTGAAGACGTTCAGAGCGGCTGGGTAGGCGTCGTCGTTTCCCTTGAAACAATCGGTGGGATGAGGGTCGTGGGACTGGAAGACGCACGAGGCAGAGTCAAATCCTTCCCCCTGGGCTTTGGTTTCCTACTCGAAGGTGAACCGGTTAAAGTCATCGCGCCGAAACGCGCACCTCAAAAAGCGGCTCGAATGGTGAGCCGTTCTGGCTCTCTCGCGGTGGAGGACGCACCAGCACAGGTGGCGCGGGCCTCCAGGCTATGGGTGGAAGGTATCCATGATGCCGAACTTATTGAAAAAATTTGGGGTCATGATCTGCGCGTCGAAGGTATTGTTGTTGAGCCCCTGCACGGCATAGACGATTTAGCGGAAAAGGTGGTAGCTTTCCAACCTTCAGCGCACCGCAAACTAGGTATTTTAGTAGATCATCTGGTGCCTGGAAGCAAGGAAAGCCGAATCTCTCAAGACACAATGCGCGTTAAAGGTGCCAGCGGCAATATCAAGATTGTGGGACATCCTTACATTGATGTGTGGCAGTCAGTAAAACCCTCCACGCTGGGCATCAAGCAGTGGCCAGTTGTTCCCCGGACGGAAGAATGGAAGGTTGGAATCCTCAAACGGTTTGGATGGCCCCATGAAGATCAAGCAGACATTGCTCATGGGTGGAAAAAGCTTCTCAGCAGGGTAAATAGTTACTCTGACCTTGAGCCTGAAATTCTAGGACCTGTCGAATCATTAATTGATTTTCTGACCGAGCAACCCCAAAGATAGCTTGTGTCTAAACTCTCCTAGCAGTTTAAGGGCATTTCCATTACTCTTCCCTTTTACTCAAAGTTTTACCTTAGAATAAGGGAAAGCCAGATACGTCGTCCGGTGAGAACCCGGTGCTTAGATAAGATTGAGAAATTATTGAAATCTACGTCAACCGCAAAAGCCACATTTGAAGGAAGCTCGTCTACACCCAATAAGCTTACGGTTCATGAGGACCGCAATATTGCGACCCTTGCACACTTCGGTGGAGTCATCGGCTGCATACCTTCGGGCATCGTTTATTACCTCTACCGTGATCGTGGAGCTTTCACTGAGCAAGAATCCCGCGAGGCTTTCAACTTTACGTTGTTACCTACCATCATCATTGTTGTTTCTATGCTCCTCACACCTCTGCCGCTGGTGGGATGGATTTTTGGGCTGGTTGCAGCGCTGCTCTGGAGCTATCTGGCGCTGATGTCTTTAATTGCCGGTATCAAGGTCAATAAGGGAAATCCTTACCAATACCGTGCAAACACCATGCTCTTTGACCGGCTTCTCAGCCGCCGCTAAAATTTTCAATGCATTAAGGGACGACGCCGATGCAGGCGTCGTCCCTTAATTTTCTTAAGGTGCAATATCACTGTTTATTCGGGAAGGAGCTCACGGGTGACGGCATCCCCCAGTAACCGACCTTTAAGAGTCAGCACCACACGGGAATTGAGAGGTTCAACTGCCTCAATCAGACCCTGCTTCTCTAGCCACTGAATCTTCTGGTGTAACTGATCCTCGCTCATCTGATTCTGTCCCTGCAACTCGCGCACAGTCATTCCTTCTCGAATTCGGAGCCGAAGCATTACATCTTCGAAATGTTGCTGATTGGGGGTGAGCACTTCGCAAGCCTGGGCAGGTGAAATCTGTTGGCGTATTCGCTGCGAGTAGGCTAGCGGATGCTTCACATTCCACCAACGAGTTCCGCCCCAGTGGGAATGGGCTCCCGGTCCGATACCCCACCAATTGACGTTGTGCCAATATGCCAAATTATGGGTGCTTCGAGTCGAAATATCCGTAGAGAAGTTAGACACTTCGTACCATTGGTATCCCGCCTCCCCTAGAATGCGATCTGCTAACAGATACATATCTGCCATCGCATCGTCATCCGGCATATCTAACTCACCGCGCCGAATACGTGCCCACATCTTGGTGCCCTCTTCGACAATGAGCGAATAGGCAGAGATATGATCTGGGTGATATGAAACCGCGGCTCGAAGTGACTGCTCCCATTCAGCTAAAGTCTCCCCCGGAGCCCCATAAATCAAGTCGACGGAGGTTTGTAAACCTGCCTGCTGTGCCCACCTCACAACTTTGGGAACATTATCGGGTGTGTGCGTGCGATCAAGAATTTTCAGGACGCGCGGAACCGCCGACTGCATACCGAAGGAGATACGCGTAAATCCACCCTCAGCAAGTATTTGGATGTCTTCCTCATCCACAGAATCTGGATTCGCCTCGGTCGTCACTTCCGCATGGGAAGAAAGCCCGAATAGGGAGACGGCATGGTGCAAAATCCGCACTAAATCAGTGCTGGGTATCCGAGTGGGTGTGCCGCCGCCAAAGAACACCGAATGTAACGGAGTAATCTCTGCACCAGAATTTTGTAAAACACTATGCGCAAAATCGAGTTCAGCAATAGCTTCATCTGCAAAGGTATTGAGATTGACGCCGTCACCGAAATCGTCCTGGGCGTAAGTATTAAAGTCGCAATACCCACACCTCACCGAGCAATACGGCACATGAACATACAGAGAAAATGGTTTGCCAGATCCCGCCTGAACCGATTCTGAACCAATCAATCCATCACCTGGAGCTGGCATACCTACCGGCTGTGCAGGACTCACTTCTTTGCTTTATCCTTAGGCTCATCACTCGAAGAAAGTGCGGCGATGAAGGCTTCCTGTGGAACTTCCACGCGGCCCACCATCTTCATGCGTTTCTTACCCGCTTTCTGCTTCTCCAGGAGCTTGCGTTTACGGGAAATATCACCGCCGTAGCATTTCGACAGCACATCTTTTCGAATTGCACGAATATTTTCACGAGCAATAATGCGTGAACCAATTGCCGCCTGAATCGGCACTTCGAACTGCTGGCGAGGAATGAGCTCGCGCAACTTGCCCGTCATCATCACACCGTATGAATACGCTTTTTCACGGTGGGTAATAGCAGAGAAAGCATCCACTTTCTCACCCTGCAAAAGAATATCAACCTTGACCAGGTCTGCCTCTTCTTCACCATCAAACTTCCAGTCCAAAGACGCATAACCTTTGGTGCGAGATTTGAGTTGGTCAAAGAAGTCGAACACAATTTCAGCCAAGGGCAGTCGATAGCGAAGTTCTACGCGGTCTTCAGAGAGGTAATCCATGCCGCCCAATTGCCCACGCTTGGACTGGCAAAGCTCCATGATTGCCCCAATGAATTCAGCGGGAGCGATAATGGTGCAAGCTACCATCGGTTCACGAATGGTAGCGATTTTACCTTCGGGGAATTCGCTGGGGTTCGTAACTCGTCGTGCATCCCCGTGCTCATCTACGACGTCATAGATAACGTTGGGTGCAGTTGAAATCAAATCCAAGTTGAATTCTCGTTCGAGGCGTTCGCGCACAATTTCCAGGTGGAGCAATCCGAGGAATCCGCAACGGAAACCAAACCCTAGAGCCGCGGATGTCTCCGGCTCATAAATGAGCGCGGCGTCATTAAGTTTGAGCTTATCCAAAGCATCACGCAGTAAGGGGTAATCTGATCCATCAATCGGGAACAGACCGGAGAAGACCATGGGCTTAGGATCCTCATATCCACCCAAGGACTCGGTCGCCGACTTGTGGGAGGAAGTAACGGTATCGCCCACGCGTGATTGCCGCACATCTTTCACGCCTGTGATGAGATAGCCTACCTCGCCCACTCCAAGACCCTTCGTGGGTTTAGGCTCGGGTGAAATCACGCCGATTTCCAACAAATCATGTTCAGCGTTAGTGGACATCATCTTGATTTTTTGACGGGGAGAAAGTTGCCCATCCACTACACGAACGTATGTCACGACACCACGATAGGAGTCATAGACAGAGTCAAAAATCATGGCTCTCGCTGGTGCGTCTGCTTTGCCTTGGGGTGCGGGGATGAGCTCCACGATTCTGTCTAGAAGTTCTTCTACGCCCTCACCCGTTTTACCGGAAACACGAAGGACATCTTCAGGTTCCACGCCAATCAAATTAGCCAATTCCTCGGCATACTTATCTGGATTCGCAGCGGGAAGATCAATTTTGTTAAGCACCGGAATGATGGTGAGTTCATTCTCCATCGCCAAGTAGAGATTCGCCAGCGTTTGCGCCTCGATGCCCTGAGCTGCATCCACCAGTAAGAGTGCACCTTCACAAGCAGCCAAGGAACGAGAAACCTCATAGGTGAAGTCAACGTGACCGGGAGTATCAATCATGTTGAGCGCGTAGGCTTGCCCGTCTACTTCCCAGGGCATACGAACAGCCTGAGATTTAATGGTAATTCCGCGTTCGCGTTCAATATCCATACGGTCAAGATACTGTGCTTTCATCTCGCGTGGAGTTACTACTCCGGTTGCCTGAAGCATACGGTCAGCAAGGGTGGACTTACCATGGTCAATATGCGCAATAATACAGAAATTGCGGAGAATCTCCGGATTAGTTGCGGCCGGTTCAGGCGCGTGGGTAGCCATAGGTGACACTGAGGAATTTCCTTTCAGGCGCAATAAGCTGCGAGGTACATAGAATCAATTAACTAGTGTCCCACGATTTTGGGTTTTATGCTCGTTGGCGGTGTACACTTCCTCGCTCAAACACGGTGTTTTCCCTCAAGTTCTTCCAAACTCACAAGGGAGCAGACTAGATTTGGGATTATGCAGATAAATTTTGGCACCATTAGACGATTCCTAGGCTTAGCACAGCGCGCCTATAGCGAATATCAAAAGATACAGGGAAAACAACCCCAATCTTCGGGATCAGCTTCCTCCCAGCGTCATCGTACAAGCGACTCCCTTCGTCGGACCTCGGTTCCTGGAACTTACCCCGGGGACTACGTAGGTCCTGTGAACTTCTCCTACTCTCCCGATGCCGACGGCGCACCTGATCCTGGTGAAGTCGTGTGGGCATGGGTTCCTTATGAAGAGGACTATTCCCAGGGAAAAGACCGCCCGATTATTCTCATCGGTAAAGACGGACAGTACCTGCTGGCTTTGATGCTCACTAGCAAAGACCACAACAATAGGAACACCCATGACCCGGCTTACCTGGATATTGGAGTTGGGTTATGGGATAAACAAGGGCGTCCTTCGGAAGTTAAACTCGACCGAGTAATTCGCGTGCTACCCGAAGAAGTCCGCCGCGAAGGAGCCATTATGGACGGCGGTACATTTAACCGCATACAGCGTGCCTTTGAGCAAACTAACAATTAATCTCTTCTTAACCCCTGAACACCGAACGTTCTTTCTGATAAAGTGAACGCTGTGTGTCCGATGGTCATCGGGCACTGCTGACCGATTGCCATAGGCATCCCCACGCCACTCAGTCGATGATTGGTCAGCATTAGCCCTCACCGACCAATTAGACAAAAAGAAAGTTTTAACCGTGGCAAACATTAAGTCCCAGAAAAAGCGTATCCTCACCAACGAGAAGGCTCGCCTGCGTAACAACGCTATCAAGTCTGATCTCAAGACTTCTCTCCGCAAGGTAGATTCTGCTGTTGAGGCGCAGAACAAGGAAGAAGCTGTTTCAGCTCTCCGTACTGCAAGCCGCAAACTGGACAAGGCCGTCTCCAAGGGCGTTCTTCACAAAAAGAATGCTGCTAACAAGAAGTCAGGTCTTGCTGCACGCGTAAACAAGCTTTCCTAATTTATCGTTGCCTCTGGCAACTGTCTATTAGTGAAGTGACTGTAAAGCCCCGGAGTTTATACTCCGGGGCTTTGCTGTTGTCTGATGCAAAGGAAGTTAGGTCTAACGCGCTCTAGCAATGGTGAGAACGGCTTTTTCAAGTGAGTACAGGGGGTCCGCAGATTCACCTTTGAGCTGAGAATCGACGTCTGCAAGAACTCTCAGAATATTGCTGAGGTCTACATCTGAATACCTCCGCGAGTCGCGTTGCGCCTGTTCTACTTGCCACGGCGCCATCTTCAGTTCGGAAGCTAGGCCAGCGGCATTTCCACGGCTTCCATGTACTCGGGCTATATTTCGGATTCTCATGGCCAGTGCGCCGACCAGCGGTATTGGTTCTACACCGGTATCGAGCGCATGACGAAGCAATTTCAGCGCCTGTCGACTATCTCCTGCCACTGCAGCATCGCTCACCTTGAACGCCGATGCCTCGGTACGTCCTCCGTAGTAAATATCTACCAGGTTTTCTGTGATGGTTTCTGGGCCGTCATTAATTAACTGCAAGCAGGCAGAGGCTAACTCTGCGGTATCGTTTCCCGCAGCTGCCACTAGTAACCGAATCGCTTGAGGTTCTATCTTCTTGTGGTGCTCGCGAAATTCAAAATTAACAAACGTTACTTTGTCATTCTCCGTTTTGAGGGGTTTGGTTTCGACCCAAAGTAACTTTCGAGAAGCACGCACGGTATCCAGTAGTTTTTTCCCCCTGTTACCACCCGAATGATGCATGACTAGCATGTTATCGGTCTCGGGATTAGCGCAGTATTTCAAGGCATCCTCTAAGAAATCTTCATTCATAGAAGCGAGGTTTTTTACTTCGATGATTTTAGAATTTCCAAAGAGTGAGGGGCTCGCCACTAGGTCAAGCTCACCCTTGGAATAGTCTTTAGCGTTGAGTGAGACGAGCTCAGAATCTACATTGAGTTCACGGAATGAGCTACGTAATCTTGCTTCGGTTCGTGATACGAAGTATTCATCATTCCCATACAGCAAAACGACGGGAGCCGGGCTAACGGAACGCCATTCTTGGGTAGCTGTAGATTTTGATGAAGTAGCGCGTGCCATAGAATTCCTCTCGCAGATTAGTACTCATTCTTTCATGTTTTCTGAGTAACTACAGACAACGAGGATTGCTCATTGGAGAGAGCAAAAGCAATATCACCTGCTTGGCTGCTTTCATAAATTTGGGTTCCTGCATCGGTGAGCGAATCCATAATTTCTCTATGCGGATGACCGTAGGAATTGTTGAATCCCGCTGAAATTAGACCTACGGAGGGACGTAACTTCTTTTCTAGGGCATCTCCTGAGTGTTTAGAACCATGATGAGGAACTTTGAGTATGTCTACCGGAAGATTTGAGAGTGACGGCAGAATGTTGTGCACTGTTTCCTGCTGAATATCGCCGGTAAGAAGAACATGGAATGAACTCGAATTTTCAGTATTTCTTATATCGAGATAAAGAACCACCGAGCTATTATTCTCTTGAGCTGATTTGCCATCACCCGGCACAAAGTCGCTCGTCGTTGGTGCATTTAATATCCTGATAGAGAGTGTCGGCGTCGGTTCCAGTAAGGATTTTACCGTCAGTACATGATAGTTTCCTCCCGAATACTCATGGCTGATTGCGCTGGCAGAATGCTCAGAGGTCCAAATGTCACACCCGTTGCAAATCCCCGGTAACCCGCCATCATGATCTGCATGAGCATGAGTAATAATTACGGCATCTATTGTCTTGATGCCCGCCCATCGAAGGCAACTCTTAGCCTTCTGCGGATCGGGCCCGGCATCGACTAAAATAGCTGAATTATTTCCCGTGCGTAGAAGGGACATATCTCCCTGCCCTACATCGCAGCTGATGAATTGCCAATCTGCTGGTGCAGACCCCCTGCTTTGAGGCTGGAATTTTAGGATGATGAAACAGATCGCTACGCATACTAACAATGCACAAAATATTTGTTTTCTTGAGGATCGCTTATATTTTTTCTTCTTGATAAGAGAATGCTTAGACACGACTAAATTCCTCCGTTGAACTGAGCAGATAATGAGTTAATTTTTGGTCGAGCATAAGGATCATCCCGGAAATGATGAAAACCGATAGGCAGGTCAGCGACAATGAACTGGGGCTGAGCGGACAAGATATAGTGCTCCCTGGTAAACGTGAAATGAAATCTGCCAGGCTAAGTAAGGGTTGCGAAAACAGCGTTGAAAGGTGCGCGAGCAACTCGAAGATGGCGGGTGTATGGACAAGAAAACAAACTAAGGCGAGTAATCCAGTCAGCGTAAGCGGTACCACCAGAGGAGCAGCCAGAACATTTGCGAAAACTGAGTAGGGCATGAACTGCTCGCTGAGGATGAGAATCAGTGGAGCCGTCCAGAGACTCGCAGCACATGGAACGGCAATGATTTCAGCCAGCAACTTAGGTAGTACGCACTCCAACAAGCGCGTGAGCGCAGGTGCGATGACAATGAGTGCCACGGTGGCAAAAAGTGACAGCAGAAAACCAAAGTTAAGGCTGAGCTCAGGTCTAAGCAATAAGAGAAAAAGGACGGCGGTGGAGAAGACGGGCAACGCTGATTTTCCGCTCCCCATCACCAAAGCTATTGCTCCCACCATGCCCATGCACCAGGCGCGGATGACCGACCCCTCCCAACCCACCAGAGTGGCATAAGCCAATGTACCTGTCCATGCCAGCATAATTAGGGGTGTCCGCCGTACGTAAAAGAGCTGACCGAACCTATAAATCACCATAAAGATGAGCGTGATATTTGCACCCGATACAGCCGTCAAATGAAGCAAACCTGCCACCTTAAAGTCGCCTTTTGTATCCGCAAGCATGGAGCTGTCGTCGCCATAGGCTAGCCCGAGCAGAAGCGCCGTCTGGTCTGCTGAAATTGCGCTCAGAGTAGCACTTCGTACAGAGTCTTTAAGTTGAATAACCTGCGATGGCGTAGCTGGAGGCTGGTGAGCCGTAATATGGGGCTTTTCTAGCTGAACCTTTCCCTTCTCCTCACTGAGTATGCCGACTACTTCTATCTCTGTGGACTTCTGAACAGGTTCCGGAAGAAACGTTATGACAGATCGAGCAAAGGTATGTTTTTGTCCTGCGCACTGGATGAAGTCAACGTCCAGTTCGGTGAGGGATGACCCCGTGCTGGTTTGGCGGGAAGAACGGACTTCTGCGTGAAGGCGAGCTGCATGATGAGAGCACTGGTCCACGACCGTCTGGTCGTTGAAATAGCCCTGTGCTGCTAAGGAAAGAACCTCCAAGCTTGCAAAAACTAGACACACCACTATCTGCGACTGGGCTTTGGAGAGCCAGGACAATGACTGGAATGAAGAACTTCCTATTCGAAAGAGAACCCCTATCGCCAGAGTAGCTAGCAGTATGGAGACAAGCGCTTTGCTACCCCACAGCATGAAGATGATGAGGAGAACAAGAACAAAGAAGCTGCTCAAAAAGAGCCTAAAATCCATGAGTTTTGGCTTTTGCGCCTCATGAATCTTCTCGTCTTTACCCTGAATTGTCGCTAGAAACTTCCGTCGGATATGTGCGGGAGAATTCATCCGACACTAACCAAGGGTGTAATATTTTCCATCATGGCGGGTCCGATACCAGGAACGCCATCTAAATCTTCGACCGATGTAAATGATCCTATTGATTCCCGGTATTCGATGATTTTTTCAGCCAACTTGGGTCCGACTCGAGGTAGCTTTTCGAGTTCTTCTGCGGTAGCAGTGTTCAAATTAATCAGAGTTGTTCCCGGTGAGGAAGCCTGCTGAGATGGCGCTAGTTCTTTACTTGCCTGAGCAGCCTGTGGTGCTGCCTCTATCTGTTCACCCTGGCGGGGAACTAGAATTTGTACCCCGTCCTGAACTGGTTGAGCTAGATTAATCCGGTTAAGATCTGCCTCTGGCAGTGCTCCCCCAGCAGTTTTAAGGGCATCCCCCCAACGCATAGTTGATTCCAGGGTGTACAGTCCCGGTCTTTTGACAGCACCTGCCACATGAACCTGTACAGATGACATCGAAGCGGAGGAATGTGCTGTAGCTCCGGCGGATTCAGAAACCGGTTTTTGAGATGCTCCCTCTGTATCTTCTAGTGCAAGGGATGATGTAGTCAGTGGAACGGTTTCAGGATCATCGGGGGAAAAGATACTGTTCCAGAGAAATAAACCCAAAAGAGCAACAACGCCCACTGCCAGCACTGCGATGATGGTCTTAAACGGAATGCTCCAACGATACCTATTGCCGAAGCCTGAAGTAACTTCTTGTTCAGGAAATATCTCTAGTTCCTCGTAGAGGCTCTCAGCACGTCCGTCTGAATCGGCCCAAGCATTATCTTCGCCCTCGTCAATGACATCATCGGAGAAGTTGTCCAAGGAATTGTCCCAGGTATTTTCTGGTTTAAGACGGCGGGCGCGAAGAATGCGATCAGGATGCTCTCTTGGGGTGGGGTCGCTACGGTGACTCATGCAATGAACGCTAGAACAAAAGTGAGTTGCTCATTTCTTACTGAGTCGCAATCTGTGGATAACCGAGCTGATTTCTCTTAATCCACAGGTTCTCGTACCTCATTTGGTCAGTTCTTGCAGATTGTTAATAGACAGCCACCGCTAAGGCTCCTAACCCTGTGTGCGCGCAGAGTACCGCAGGTAGGGGCGAAATAAGAATATTCGACGAAAACTCGTTTGCCTCAATCCAGCTTTCTAACTCGGATCGGTTAGCTGAAAAATGTGCCCCCACAATAGCTCCGGTAGCAATTGGAGTTCGTTCATGCTCAGGATAAAACTCAACTGCATGGCGTCGATCACTTTCCCTCTTGCAATGAGCAGCAAGGAGGTCTTTGGCTCGTTCTATTGTTCGAGGGCGCTCTAGATATATCAATTTTCCATCTTCGACCGTGGCAACAGGACGAATTTGGAGGAGCTGCCCCACACGCGCTAAAGCAGGACTAACACGCCCTCCCCTTTTTAACGCATCGAGTGTTGGAATATAAAAGAAGAGCTGAATATTCTCACAGATTTCGTGGGCGATTTCTGCCAGTTCTCGCGGGTTTTCAAGGGTTTGCGCCAACTCATGGATTTTCAGTACTGCCCACCCCAGGGCTAGCGCTACTGTCTGGGAATCTACCACAATGATTTTTGCTGAAAAATCTTTTGCTGCAGTCCGAGCTACATCATAGGTACTAGATAACTCAGAGGAAAGATGTAACGAGAGAACCGTTTCAAAGCCCTGGTTCAGCAAATCTCGGTAGGTATTTTGAAATGCACCGATTGACGGGCTGGCTGTCTTAATAGTGTGACCTAACGCATGGGCGAGAGCAATGCGTTCACCTACTTCATCCTCTGAAAGATGACCAAGACTGCTTCCTTCAATCTCTACCGAAAGCGGCACCACTGCAAAACCTCCACACTTCTGAAGTTTGAGAATCATTTCAGAAGGAAGGGCAGCAGAAGAGTCCGTAACAATCGCAATTTTTTGCATACGAAGATTAGTGGCGGATACGAATATTCATTCGTATCCGCCACTTCGCCTTTAATTAGATAACGATATTGACGAGTTTTGGAGCTCGGACAATCACCTTGCGCACCGTAGCATCGCCAATAATTTTTTGAATAGTTTCAGACGCCACAGCAAGGGCTTCCAAATCCTGCTCAGAAATATCCTTCGAGACTTCCAAGCGATCTTTAACTTTGCCCTTGATCTGGACGATAGCGGTTACCGTATCATCAATCAGTTGAGCTTCATCAATTGCGGGCCAGCCAGCTTCGAGAACCGGCTGGGTATGCCCGAGCATGTGCCAGATATCTTCTGCTGTATAAGGAGCGTAAAGAGACAGTAAAATAGCTATTGCTTCAGCGGCTTCACGCACTGCGGGATCTGCCGAACCAGCACCAGAATCAATGGCCTTGCGGGTAGCGTTCACCAATTCCATGGTGCGTGCAACGAGAACGTTGAATTTACCATTTTCAACCTGTTCTGCGGCGTCGTGCATCGTGCGGTGGACTAGCTGATGCAACTTCTTATCACCGGTTGCAAAATCGACGCCAGGTTCACTGGTGACATCTTGACCAATACGCCAGGCACGGGCCAGAAACTTCTGGGCGCCGCCGGGAGATACATCTGCCCAGTCGACGTCGTCCTCCGGCGGAGAAGCAAACACCATGGTGGTACGCACTGCATCGACGCCAAACTGATCTAGCTGTTCGCCAAGATTAACACCATTACCCAGGGACTTTGACATCGCCTTACCCTGGTTGAGTACCTGCCCCTGGTTCATTAATTTCTTAAAAGGCTCACCGTGCTCAATCAATCCTAAGTCACGCACTACCTTGGTGAAGAAACGTGCATAAAGCAAATGCAAAATAGCATGCTCGACGCCGCCGACATACATGTCGACCGATCCCCACTTCTTCATTTCTGCAGGGTCAAAAGGACCGCCCTCAAACTGTGGAGAAACATAGCGCAGGAAATACCAGGATGAATCGACAAAGGTATCCATCGTGTCTGAATCGCGCTTAGCCGGTTTGCCGCACTGAGGACAATCTACTGAGTTCCAAGCATCGTCAGCAGCCAAGGGTGACTGTCCCTGAGGAGCCAGGTCTTCGCCCTTCAGATTATCGGGCAACGTCACGGGTAGCTGATCTTCAGGTACCAAGACCTCGCCGCAATCCTCGCAGTGAATTACAGGGATCGGCGTGCCCCAAAAACGCTGACGTGATAGCAACCAGTCACGCAAACGGTAGATAGTTTTACCTTCACCGGTTCCCGAAGCTTCAATAATCTCAATCGCTTTCTGAAGCGCTTCCTTCTGAGGAAGTCCCGAAAGCTCGCCGGAATTGATGAGAGTTCCCTCTCCGGTGGTGGCAATACCGGTTTCAGCTGGGTCTTCCTCACCAGTTTCAATAACAGTGACAACAGGAATATCGAACTTCTTCGCGAAATCAAGATCGCGCTGATCATGCGCAGGAACAGCCATAATTGCGCCTGTACCATAATCTGCCAGAACATAATCCGATGCCCAAATGGGAAGCTTCTCACCCGTCAAAGGATTCACGGCATAGCGCCCGGTGAAGACACCGGTCTTCTCGCGCTCAGTAGACTGACGGTCAATATCAGACAAAGCCTTAATAGACTCCCGATAGGCCTCAAGCTCTTCCCTCTTCTCCTCAGATACAATTTCCAAAGCTAAATCTGAGTCAGCAGCAACCACAAAGAAAGTAGCACCGTAAAGGGTATCTGGTCGAGTGGTAAAGACGGTAATATCCGTTGCGCCCTGGCTCCCTTGCGCTTCTATAGCAAAACGGACTTCCGCTCCCTCCGAACGTCCAATCCAGTTTCTCTGCATAGCCAAAACACGATCGGGCCACTGACCCTCTAGCTGCTTCATATCTTCAAGCAGCTCTTCAGCGTAGTCAGTAATCTTGAAGTACCACTGATTCAAGGACTTCTTAGTAACAGCTGTACCGCACCGCTCACACTCGCCATTGACCACCTGTTCATTGGCAAGCACAGTCTGATCCTTAGGGCACCAATTCACCTGAGAATACTTGCGGTACGCAAGACCCCTCTTATAGAACTGCTCAAAAAGCCACTGAGTCCAACGATAATATTCAGGATCAGATGTATGCAGACGACGAGACCAGTCCACCATAATGCCATAACGCTTAAAAGAATTAGCCTGAGTCTCAATATTCTTATAGGTCCACTCTTTCGGATGAGTATTATTCTTAATCGCCGCATTTTCTGCAGGCAAACCAAAAGAATCCCAGCCGATAGGATGCAGAACATCAAAGCCCTGCTGCTTCCAATAACGCGCATTCACGTCCCCAATCGCAAATGCCTCCGCGTGTCCCATATGCAAATCCCCAGAAGGATAAGGGAACATATCCAGAACGTAACGGCGCTCCTTAGCGGGATCGTTAGTGGGTGAAAAGACTCCTGTCTCCTCCCAATAAGGCTGCCACTTAGCCTCAATTTCCTGGAAGTCGTAGGACTTTTCTTGAGATTCTGCAGGTTCTACCTCAGCTGACACAGCGGTAATTCCTTCAATTCGATGGGTGATAACGCGGTACACGTTCCCGGTGCAACCGCGAACGTGTACATTCCTACACATTCTAGCTTGAAACCCAAAGACGAGCAGGCACCAAAGATGGCAGGGTAAAGTGCTATTAAACAAACTTCTACCCACATACGTGAGATGCGAGCACGCTAGATGAGTGAACAAGGCGAAATT
The DNA here is from genome assembly GCF_001683935.1 of Rothia sp. ND6WE1A. NCBI lineage: Bacteria > Bacillati > Actinomycetota > Actinomycetes > Micrococcales > Micrococcaceae > Rothia > Rothia sp. ND6WE1A. The sequence goes on from NZ_LXTU01000051.1 coordinate 76,094, forward strand.
TTTGAACCTATCCCGCAAAATGTATCTGCAGGTACAGAGCACGTTACGTGCATCCTAGGCGCTCGCACACGCTACTGGGAGTATGGAAAACTTGACGGCACTCCCCTCGTTTTAGTGCACGGTTTTCGCGGCGACCACCACGGGTTAGAACTGATTACCCACTATCTCGCGCAGTTTAGAGTAATTGTTCCTGATTTGCCTGGGTTTGGAAAAAGCGATGCTCTCCCCGGCATCCAACATCATCTCTCAACCTATGCTGCTTGGTTAGATGAATTTCTGCACCATGTGGTGAAGCAAGAAACTATTTATCTGGTAGGCCATAGTTTTGGGTCCATAGTATGTAGCTACTTTGCCGCTAATAGACCCGAACGGATCCGTCGTCTTGCTCTGATTAATCCCATTAGCCAGCCTGCTCTGGAGGGCAACCAAAAGGTGTTGTCTCGTTTAGCTGATCTTTACTATTCAGCTGGAGAAAAACTTCCGGCCCCGTTAGGGTTCAGCCTTCTGAGGTCGTCCATTGTAACTATGCTTTCAAGCAAATTCATGGCCAAAAACAAGGATAAGAAACTCCAACGGTATATTGATGGTCAGCATCATGCCTACTTTGGAAACTTCACATCACGCCGGGCTCTGCTCGAAGCCTATCGAACTTCAGTGAGTGAAACAGCTGCCCGCTATGCCCCTTCAATTCTTATCCCAACTCTCATGATTGTGGCAGAAAAAGACGATCTGGGCACTCTAGAGACCCAGCATTCTATGGCTCAGAGCATCCCCCACTGCACCCTGAAAATCATCCCGCGGGTAGGGCACCTCATCCACTACGAAACCCCCCGACGCGCGGCCCACCTGATCTCAGATTTTTTTGAAGGAAACTCATGCGATTACTCATAGACGCACGCTACGTTCGCGTTGGATTTCACGACGGCATCAGCCGCTATACTGCTTCCCTCCTCCAAGCCCTATATGACCTCAAGCAAAAAGATCACCCCCTTACCCATGATATCGACATCGTCATGGCGGTGAGTGAAGACGGTCAACTGCAGATGCTCCCCCCTTTCCCCCATCTCAGACTGCACTCTCCCACAGGTGTACTCGAACCCTTCAGCGCGCTGATTCTCAACCGATATCGCCCCGATATAGTGTTTTCCCCCATGCAAACCATGGGTAGCTGGGGTAGAAAATTCAAGTTAGTCCTCACCCTCCACGACCTGATTTACTACTCTTATCCCCAACCACCCAGCTTTCTTCCCTTACCCGTGCAATGGGGCTGGCGCCTCTTCCATCAAACTTATTCTCCCCAGCGTTTTCTTCTCAACGGCGCCGACGCTGTCACCACGGTTTCCCACACCACCGCAGCACTGATTCGCACCCACCGGCTTACCCGCCGTCCTCTCTGGATCATCCCTAATGCTCCACAACAAGTAGAAACAGGAACACCCTTACCCCAGAGTCAACGAACTAAGAAACTCATCTATATGGGTTCTTTCATGCCCTACAAAAATGTAGAAACCCTTCTACAAGCCATGCATGAATTACCGGAGTACGAACTCCATCTCCTCTCAAAAATTCCTGCCGCCCGACAAACAGAACTAGAGCCGCTCACCGCACCAAACACCCACTTCCACCACGGTGTAACTGATGCTGAATATCGCCAACTTCTTCACGATAGTTTTGCACTCTTGACTGCATCCAAGGCAGAGGGCTACGGGTTGCCCGTCGTCGAAGCTCAATCGGCGGGGTGCCCCGTCGTCATCAGCGACATAGAAATATTCCAGGAAATCGCGCCTCACAGCCTTCGATTCGACACAGATAACCCTTACGGTCTCGTCAAAAAAATCAGAGAGCTTGAAAACCCCGACACCTACGCCAGCATCCAAAAGTTAGGACGACTCGACGCCGCTCAATACAGCTGGGAAGAATCGGCGCTAAAGTTATTGGGTCACCTCAAAAACGTGTAACACGATGGTTTACAAAATATCTAGACCATCGCATTTGATGTTGACCGGCTCCATCTTTAGTGCGGCATTTGACGCCCGGTGGGCCCGCAACGCGCCCGTTACTGTATCGCCCTGGGCGTAGCTGAAAAATAAAAGAGCCTGAAAACGGTCCTCATCTGAAAAATCATCTACTTCGATAGGACCGCGCTGGGTAACACCGGCTGGCATATTAAGAGTTTCTAAGAAGTGAATGATGCCCTTTTCAGTACCTGTAATGGTGGCGGTTCGTACAGCAGGGGGAAGCTTCAGTTCTGCTCGCTCATCTAATTCCCAGAGCGCAAATCGAGCTGGATCCCACCGTTTCAATGCCTCAACCGCAGGCGAATGGCTAGCAGTTATGACAACCTGACCCCCCTCAGCAAAGGAACGGGTCAACGCGGCCGCATTGAGCCACTTACGCAAAGCAACCTCAGGGGCGCGAAGGGAATCTCTTTGTAGCATCGAATCAGCATCGAGCAGAATGGTGGCAGCATATCCTCGCGGTGCAACTGGCTCAGCACCAGGAGTCGCAACAACTAACGCAGGATAATCCCCAATTTTTGCCACAACGTTTTCCCCGCTTGAAGAAATAACGGGAACATTGGGAAAGGCCCGTCCTAGTTCTTCAGCAGTTCTGATTGCCCCTGCCACATTGTGTCGAAATTGATCAAATCCACACTCCCCGCATTGCCAATGGCTGGCTAAGCGTCCGCACCACCCGCAGGCTGGCACTTGACCCTGACTATGGATAATCAATGGCCCATGACACTCACTACAGCGGGCTGCCATGCGGCATCTCTGGCAGGATAACGCCGGTAAATATCCGCTGCGGGAGACCTGAATCAATACCGGTCCCCGAGTGAGCCCATCTCGCGCTGTCTCAAAAGCCAAGTGAGGAATTCGCGCGGTTGCCGCCAAGGGATCCCGCGCTAGCTGATAATCGGAGCCAGTATCGACGACGCGCGGGGTGTGCTCGCGTACCACCTCACGCGGTGCTGCCAGAAAACTTGCCCATCGGCTTCTGACCAGACGCGCAGTTTCGCTACTCATGCTAAAGCCAGCAAACAGAGCTGCCGCCCGGTGCTCCGTAGCTCTGATCAGTAAAACATCGCGGGCATGGCAGTAAGGGGCTCTTTGCTCGATGAGGTTGGAGTCACCGTCGTCCCACATCATCACCAATCCCAAATTATCTACGGGCGCGTAGGCGGCAGATCGAGTGCCTAACACAACTGGTGTATTGCCCCATTTGACGTTCAGATATGCACGGTAGCGGTCCGTCGGCTTATCAGCTGAGGTAAGCCGCGCTATCAGTGATTGATCTATCCGTTGACTCACAGCAGTATAAAGTCGGTCTAAGTCTTTGATATTGGGAACTACTGCAACAACAGATTTGCCTTGGTGTGCAGTCTGTTGAATCGCAATTGCAAACAAATCTTCCCAGGAGCCTTCATCGTCCGCAGGCAAGACGGTCAAAACAGCCCGTGTGGGTGCGCCCTCCCCCAAATCTTCAATAAATTCGGGTCCACCCGTATAGTGGGAATAATTTTCTGGGTCTGCTGGCGGAGCAACCTCAGGGAGCGACTCGACTTTCTCCAAAGTTTTCTCCACGCTCGCGATACGTGGCGGAACCGCCAATCGAAGAACGTTCGACATCACATTGGCATAGCGTTCTGCCAGTCGCTCCGCTAAATCAAAGATATCCTCAGTGACTACAGAAATAGGGGAAACGACGTCGTCAATAAATTTCAGTCTACCCATAAATTTTGTGTGCTGAATTCTCCGGCGAATATATCCAGTGAGCTTTTGTTCTCCTAGATGAACGCGAACCCGCACACCGATTTGAGCACTCTCATCTAGTTCTAGAGGCACTAGGTAATCGAAATATCTATCTAGATGCGGAACATCTGTTTCTAGCAAGACCTGCGCCACGGGTAGCTCAGGTGCAACTGGACGACCACCAAAGCTCGAAGCGGGCTCCAACCCCTGAATCCCCTCAAACAAATCAGTTTGAAGGGATTCAAGGTTTTCGCTGTGAGTCATAGACCTATTTTAGCCATTAACAACGGAGAGTAAATCATCTTTTCGGTCTGTCCGCTCCCAGGTAAAGTTCGCATTTTCACGCCCAAAGTGACCGTTTGCCGCGGTTTGTGCGTAAATGGGGCGTCGCAAATCTAGATCTCGAATAATTGCCAGGGGGCGCAAGTCAAAGACTTCTCGGATAGCGTTCTCAATTTTTTCCGGAGCAACTTTTTCCGTGCCGAATGTTTCGACATACAACCCAACGGGTGATGCCTGCCCGATAGCATATGCAACCTGAACTTCTGCACGATCAGCCAATCCAGCTGCCACCACGTTCTTTGCCACCCAGCGCATTGCATAAGCAGCGGATCGGTCAACCTTAGAAGGGTCCTTACCAGAAAACGCGCCACCGCCGTGGCGGGAGAAACCGCCGTAGGTATCGACAATAATCTTACGACCGGTCAAACCGGCGTCACCCACAGGTCCTCCCTGAACAAATTGACCTGCGGGGTTAATGATGTATTTGGTGTGAGAGGTATCAAGGTCTAATCCATCAAGAACCGGAGAAATAACATGATTTCTGATATCGGTTTCAAGATCCCTCAAATCGTAATCGCGGACATGCTGAGTGGATACCACCACAGTGTCAACTGAAACGGGGCGGTCGCCGTCATATCCCAAGGTAACCTGAGTCTTGCCGTCTGGTCGTAGGCCTTCTAGCGAGCCATCCTTGCGAACGGAGGTCAGGCGTTCTGAGAGACGATGTGCTAGCCAGATAGGAGCTGGCATGAGAACATCTGTCTCATTCGACGCGTAGCCGAACATGATGCCCTGATCTCCTGCGCCCTGCTTATCCAGTTCGTCGTCGGATCCCTGTCGAATTTCCAAAGAATTGTATACGCCTGCGTTGATATCAGGAGACTGCTCGCCGATAGAGACGGAGACGCCACAGAACTCCCCGTCAAAACCATGGGTGGAGGAATTATAGCCAATATCTAAGATTGTTTGACGCACAATAGAAGGAATCTCTACATAAGCGTTAGTCGTTACTTCGCCAGCCACATGGACTTGACCGGTGGTAACCATTGTTTCCACGGCAACATTGGAATGAGGATCTTTTTCTAGGAGTGCGTCCAGAATAGAGTCCGAAATCTGGTCACAGATTTTATCGGGGTGTCCCTCTGTTACCGATTCACTGGTAAACAATCTTAAATGAGAGGTATTAGAAGAAGTCACGTATCTACTCTACTCGCTAACTCGCTGGGAAGAACTGGTCAAAGGTTCACTGAGATGCTGGGCCACCGCCAGCAACAGTTCTGAAGAAACTTCTTCCTTAGTTCCCTCACAATGAATCTCTTGATTATTAAATTTACTCAGGATAGTCAACGCATTACTATCAGTGCCGAACCCCGCATTGTTGCTGACGTCGTTGACGGCGAGAAAATCACAGCCTTTACGCACAAGCTTTTCTCGTCCGAGAGACAGATAACTCTTCTCCGCAGATCCTGTTTCTGCGGCGAACCCAACGATGACGGCTGGTTGTTGCTGTTTCTCCTGCTGACGTCGCACCACTATCTCACGCAGAATATCAGGGTTGCGAACCAGCTCGATGGTTGGAGCATCATTGGTATCGGCGTTTTTCTTTATCTTAAATTCTTCATAAGCAACCGGTCTGAAATCAGCTACTGCTGCTGCCATGATAAGAATGTCGGCATCTCGGGATAAATTCTCAACCTGATTTTTGAGTTCCAATCCAGTAGATACTCTGACCGTAGAAATATCTTCTGGAATATCAATATCAACATGTGCACAGATGAGTTTAACCTCTGCACCCATTCGTTGAGCCACTTGGGCAAGGGCTATCCCCTGCTTTCCCGATGACTTATTACCCAAGAACCTTACCGGATCAAGCGGCTCGCGGGTACCGCCTGCTGTAATAACAACACGCTTACCATCTAACGCTAAGGAATTGGGATCTGTCAGGGAAGAGAGTTCCCCACGTTGTTCGATTACTTCCAATGCGGCGGAGAAAATGTCTTCAGGTTCAGGCATCCTCCCCACGCCCGAATCAGGGCCGGTTAAGCGTCCATGCGCAGGTGGGATAATTTCATAACCAAAAGAGCGTAGTCTCTGCACATTTTCTTGCGTGGCTGGATGCTCCCACATCTGCGTGTGCATAGCAGGGGCCAAGATGACGGGAGCATGAGTTGTCAAAACCGTAGCAGTCAGTAAATCGTCTGCACGACCCTGCGCTAATCGAGACATTAAATCAGCGGTTGCAGGAGCGATGACCACTGCATCAGCTTCATCAGCTTGACGGACATGGTTTACATCCTCCACCCGCTCAAAAACTGAGGTGGAGACAGGATTCGAACTCAGAGCTTCCAGCGTGGGCTTACCAATGAACTGAAGAGCCGCTTCAGTGGGCATGGCGATTACTTCATGACCAGCTTTAGAGAATAAGCGAAGGAGCATCGTGGCTTTATAAGCCGCGATGCCCCCTCCAATACCAACTACAATACGCATCTTATCTGAGACGGTACGCTTACTCTGAAGCCTCTGCTGAAGGATCTACGTACTCAACCTCAGCAGCCGAACCAAATTCTTCAAGATAGAAATCACCGGCAAGGAAAGCCGAAGGTTCAGCATCATGAATCAAGTCGCCGTTTTCGTCGAACTTTCCATCAACAACATGGTGGTTCTGAATGAGACCTTCGTTGATTTCACGCATAGCAACGGAAAGCGACTTCTCATTGGGCTCGCTATCCACCAACGGACCAACATGATCAAATAGGTTGTCATGTAGCTGTGAGTAGTAAGCATTAATCTGGCGGGCACGACGAGCGCCAAAAATCACCAAACCATACTTGGACTCCGCCTTCTCGATGAGGGCATCCGCGCTGGGATTGATGATTCCTTCTTCATTGTGTGCGTTTGCCACGAATACTCCAATAAAAATTGATCACTGCATACTCTGATTTAAGCATGCACAAGACAAAGGACAAGTATATCGAACACTAGCTGTTTTTGCATTAAAAAACCTGTGCTCTCCAGGTGGGGAGAAGCACAGGTTTTTGTTTTAGGACCGAGATATACCCATGAGCTGAATAATTTGCTCAGCCGCTGTTGCGACGTCGTCGTTAATCACGGTGTGGTCAAATTCAGGTTCCGCAGCCAATTCAATTTTGGCAGTTTCTAAACGGGCCTCTTGTTCTTGGGCTGATTCGGTACCTCTTCCCACGAGGCGATTCACGAGTTCATTCCAACTAGGAGGAGCAAGGAAAATGAGGTTTGCTTCAGGCATGTTATTGCGAATTTGCCGGGCACCTTGCAAGTCAATTTCCAACAACACTGGACGGTTCGCTTCCAATGCCCTGTTGACCATAGACCGCATCGTGCCGTATCGATAGCTGTTATGAACCTGAGCCCATTCAAGCATTTGGCGATTCTCCACCATCGAATCGAATTCCTCATCCGATACAAAGTAATAGTGAACGCCTTCTTCTTCCCCCGGTCGCGGATCGCGTGTGGTGGCTGAAACTGAGAACCAAACTTCGGGATAATGCTCCCGAATATATTGAGAGACGGTTCCCTTGCCGACTGCTGTGGGGCCTGCCAGCACCGTCAATTGATTCTTTATTTCAGTCACGTATATCGCCTACCGTTCTAGATAATCAATGAGTGCGCGGCGCTGGTGAACACCTAGTCCACGCAGGCGGCGCGATGTTGCAATATTCAACTCCCGCAGAATTGCCTCTGCGCGAACTTCCCCGATGCTGGGCAGAGCCATCAGCAAATCGGTTACTTTGAGTCTACTCACTGCTTCATCAGAATCGGAACGCTCAAGAACTTCAGAGATGGTGATTTTACGATTCTTGATGGAATCTTTTACTTCTGCGCGGATAGTGCGTGCAACTTTTGCTTTTTCGCGAGCTGCTGCGCGTTCTTCTTCGGTGAGTGGGCGAAGTGCCATTTTTATTCCCCTTTGTAGGTATAAGCGAAGTGATTAATAGGTGCGAACCTTTCCGAAAACAAATGTGGAACGTACCCTTAGGAACGTTCCACATTGCCTATCGGTTAGCTTTAATCTAACACTTAGGGGGACATAGTTTTTTGTATTACTTGTGAGTAACTACTTTGTTTGTACTAACCAATTCAGAATTCAATCAAATAAACGACGACGCCATATTGAAGTGTCAGCTATTAGATTTCAATAAGTCCGAATTTGCTAATTCGATCGAATCAATGAGAGCTTCAACACATGGACCGTGTCGTAGGATTCCACGGCTTGAATTGACCAAAATCTGGCTCTCACTACCGTGAAAAGTAGCGAATAGCGACGCCGCACTTGCTCCTTGAGCACCATAGCCAGGTGCCAAAATAGGTCCGTTGAATTGAGATAAATCAATCTCCAGCTCACGCAGGGCTTCCCCCACCGTGGCGCCTACAACCAATCCGCAAGAGCCCATTGTTTCGAATCCTTGCCGTGAGTTTTCTTCCGTAGCGGCTTCGATGATTTGTTTGGCGACTGAATTAGTCTGCCCTACATGCTGAATGGTTTTACCCTCGGGATTAGAAGTCAGAGCTAATACAAAAGTACCTTTATCATGCTGCTGCGCTAGGTCTAATGCAGGGCGAAGAGACTCGAAACCCAAATAAGGGCTGAGAGTCACTGAATCAGTGGAAAGAGGGCTTCTCTCCCCCAGCCAGGTATCTGCATAGGCAGACATGGTAGATCCGATATCTCCCCTCTTTGCATCGGCAATCATCAAGATATTCAGTTGTCGCGCTTCAGCCAGCACCTCTTCCAAGACTTTAAAACCCTCTGAACCATGTCGTTCAAAAAGCGCTACCTGAGGCTTGACTGCAGCGACCCGTCCCCGAGCGGCGTCCAAGATCTTTTCCGAGAAAGTTGCCAGAGCTGCAGGGGTATCTTCCAGCCCCCACTGCTGCAACAATCCAGGGTGGGGATCGATGCCCACGCATAACTGCCCCGATGACTTCATTGCCTGAGCTAGCCGATCCCCAAAACCTAGATTCGTGTTCATAATTAGCCACGTGCCTTCTGAGCGTCGAGTAAGGAAGATTCATGTTGCTGGAGGCTCATGACTTCCCAGCTCGGCTCACGCATTGCCTGTATACCCTGTACCGCTGCGCCAAATTCGGACACGGTGGTTACAATCGGGACACCCAAGGAAGTGGCTGCTGCTCGAATCTCATAGCCATCTCCTCGCGCCTGTCCGCCTCCGCTAGGCGAATTGAGAATCAACGCGATTTCTCCGGCATTAATCATGTCTACAATAGATTTCTCACCGTTCTGGGTTTCTTGAATCTTAGGAACAACAGTGGAAGAAATGCCATTACGACGCAGCACATCGGCAGTCCCCCCGGTAGAAACAATTTCAAACCCAAGATTCTCTAGCATGCGCACGTAAATAATAGAACTGCGCTTATCCTTGTTGGCAACCGAAACAAATACTTTACCTTCGGTGGGAAGGGGCGCTCCAATGGCTGCCTCCGCTTTAGCAAAAGCAGCGTCGAAGTTGCGGTGCAAGCCCATAACTTCGCCCGTCGAACGCATCTCTGGGCTCAGCAGGGAATCCACAACGATGCCTTCTGGAGTGCGGAAACGGCTGAAGGGCAGAACAGCTTCTTTGACCGCGATGGCGGTCTCTGCAGGCAACGAAGCGCCGTCCATTGCCGTGGGCAGAATGCCTTCTTTTTTCAGATCAGTAATAGTCTTACCCGTTCCGATGAGAGCGGCCGCCTTAGCCATTTGTACGCCCGTTGCCTTCGAAACAAAAGGAACGGTGCGTGATGCACGGGGATTCGCCTCAATTACGTAGAGAATATCCGACTGAAGAGCAAACTGGATATTGATGAGACCCTTGACGCCAACACCTTGAGCAATTTTGAATGTAGCATCCTTGACTCGATCGATGACGTCGGGAGCCAATGTAATCGGTGGCAGTGTACATGCAGAGTCGCCTGAGTGAATGCCAGCTTCTTCGATGTGCTCCATGACGCCGCCAAGGTACATCTCTTCGCCGTCGTAGAGTGCGTCTACGTCAATTTCGATGGCGTCCTCAAGGAACTTATCGATGAGCGCAGGTTGCGAGGGAGAAACCTCGGTTGCATTTTCTAAATAGCGTGCGAGCTGTTCTTCCTCATACACAATTTCCATTCCGCGACCGCCCAACACATAGGACGGGCGAACTAGTACGGGGTAGCCAATTTCATCCGCAATACGCTTCGCGTTCTCGAAAGTATAGGCAGTCCCGTTCTTGGGCGAGAGAAGATTTGCATTTTCCAGCACACGGGAGAATTCACCGCGATCTTCGGCAAGATCAATAGCTTCAGGGGTGGTGCCAAGAATCGGAATTCCTGCGTCCTTCAAAGCCTGGGCAAGCTTCAACGGAGTCTGACCACCTAGCTGTACGAAGACACCCAGGAGACCGCCGGTTCGACGTTCAGCTTCTACAATTTCCAGAACATCCTCAAGGGTGAGCGGCTCAAAGTACAGGCGAGTTGAAATGTCGTAGTCGGTCGAAACTGTTTCGGGATTGCAGTTAACCATGACAGTTTCATAGCCTGCCTGGCGCAGCACCATGGAGGCATGCACACAGGAATAATCAAATTCAATACCCTGGCCGATGCGGTTCGGACCGGAACCCAGAATCATGATTGAAGGCTTTTCGTGTTCTGCGACTTCATCTTCTAAGTCATATGAAGAGTAGTGATAGGGCGTGAAAGCTTCGAATTCTGCTGCACAGGTATCCACAGTCTTGAAGACTGGGCGGATATTAAGTGCATGACGAATACCGCGGACTACTTCTTCGCTGTGTCCGCAAATCTCGCCGATTTGTGCATCAGAGAACCCGTGGCGCTTAGCCAGATGTAGCGAACTTTCGTCGAGAGAGCCCTGAGTGATTTCTTCAGCGACTTCGTTCAGAAGCTGTAGCTGATCGATAAACCAGGGATCAATCTTTGTTGCTTCATGAATTTGTTCGAGAGTCGCTCCCGCCAGCAACGCGCGCTGTACCTGGTGAATACGCTCGGTGGTAGGGACTTTCATCGCTTCGAGCAACTCATTAATCTGATCCGCTGAAAGATTCTCCTTCTTGAAAGAGAAAGATGATCCCTTCTGCTCCAGCGATCGCATTGCTTTTTGAAGTGCCTCAGTGAAGTTACGGCCCATTGCCATCGCTTCGCCTACAGACTTCATAGTGGTAGTCAACGTAGAGTCAGCCGCGGGGAATTTCTCGAAAGCGAAGCGGGGAACCTTCACGACGACGTAGTCGAGGGTTGGCTCGAAGGACGCCGGTGTCTTCTGGGTGATATCGTTGGGAATTTCATCCAGAGTGTAACCCAAAGACAGTTTGGTAGCGATTTTTGCAATCGGGAAACCAGTGGCTTTCGATGCTAGCGCGGACGAGCGAGATACACGAGGGTTCATTTCAATAACAATGATGCGCCCGGTCTGTGGGTCAACCGCGAACTGGATGTTGCATCCACCAGTGTCCACGCCGACTTCACGAATAACGTTGATAGAAATATCGCGTAGCTTCTGATATTCGCGATCGGTCAGAGTGAGTGCAGGTGCTACGGTGATGGAATCGCCTGTATGCACGCCCACAGGGTCGAAGTTCTCGATAGAGCAGACAACTACCACGTTGTCGTTCTTATCGCGCATCATTTCCAGTTCGTATTCTTTCCATCCGAGGATGGATTCCTCAAGCAGAACCTCGCTGGTGGGGCTGTACTGGATACCCGCGCCGGCAATGCGGTAAAGGTCTTCTTCGTTGTAGGCAAGACCTGAGCCGAGACCACCCATGGTAAAGGATGGGCGAACAACCATGGGGTATCCGAGGATTTCAGCAGCCTTCAACGCCTCTTCCATCGAGTGCACAATTTCAGATCGCGCGGATTCGCCGCCGGCACGTTCTACTACGCCTTTGAAGGCTTCGCGGTTTTCGCCGAGGTTGATAGCCTCAATGTTTGCTCCGATAAGCTCTACGTTGTACTTTTCCAGCACACCTGCGGCATCAAGTTCGATGGCTGCGTTCAATGCAGTCTGGCCGCCGAGGGTTGGCAGGATAGCGTCGGGCTTTTCCTCGGCGATGATCTTCTCGATAACCTCGGGAATGATGGGTTCGATGTAGGTTGCATCGGCGAACTCGGGGTCAGTCATGATGGTCGCGGGATTCGAGTTGACGAGAATGACGCGCACGCCTTCTTCTTTCAACACTCGTAGTGCCTGCGTACCAGAGTAATCAAACTCTGCTGCCTGTCCAATAACAATCGGGCCGGAACCAATTACCAGAACGGAATTGAGATCTTTTCTGCGTGGCATAATCTATTATTTCCTTCGTTCGTCTTAGTTCTTGTGCTCGAGCATGAGGTCTACAAAGCGGTCAAAAAGGTAGGCCGCATCGTGCGGTCCCGCTGCAGCTTCTGGGTGGTACTGAACGGAAAATGCAGGAATGTCGAGGCAACGGAGTCCTTCCACCACGTTGTCGTTGAGCCCGATGTGGGAAACTTCCACCCGGCCAAATTCATTCTGGGGAGCCTCTGTAGGACCATCCAAAGGAGCATCCACTGCGAAGCCGTGATTCTGAGCGGTAATTTCTACCTTATTGGTGGTGCGGTCCATCACCGGTTGGTTGATTCCACGGTGACCAAATTTGAGCTTATATGTACCGAATCCTAAGGCTCTGCCAAGAATCTGGTTGCCAAAGCAAATACCGAAGAATGGCAGTTTTTCTCTGAGAACATCCTGAAGGAGTTCTACTTGCTCATCTGCGGTAGCCGGATCACCAGGACCATTTGAGATGAAGAAACCATCAGGATTAATCGCCCGAATATCTTCGATAGTGCTGGTAGCTGGCAAAACATGGACGCGCACGCCACGTTCAGCAAATCGCTTGGGAGTCATTGCTTTGATGCCCAAATCAAGAGCTGCAAGTTCTGCTACAACAGGCTTATCCCAGCCCCAATCCGCTGGTTCAACAACTTCGGTCTGTGAAATAGAAACCGATTCCGCTAGCTTGCGCCCGGCCATGGGCTCAGAAGCCTTAACCTTTTCTACCAGATCAGCTATGGGGCGATTAGCCTCTTCCCCACCGAAGATACCTGCACGCAGGGAACCAACATCACGCAAATGGCGGGTCAATGCGCGTGTATCAATCCCCCGGATGCCAACAACGCCCTGCTCTACTAGATGGTCGTCGAGAGAAAGTTCGGAGCGCCAGTTTGAAGGACGACGTGCGGCGTCCCGCACCACATAACCAGCTACCCAAATTTTGCGAGATTCTGCATCTTCAGCGTTCACGCCAGTGTTACCAATGTGAGGGGCCGTTTGCACGATGATTTGCCCAGCATACGAAGGGTCCGTCAATGTTTCTTGGTAGCCGGTCATGCCCGTTGAAAATACGGCTTCACCAAGGGTAGTCCCCTGAGCACCGTAGGAACGGCCACGAAAGGCTGTGCCATCTTCAAGTACCAAGACGGCGTCGTTACGCTGAGCGGTTTTGTTGGTCATCATAATGTCCTAACTGAAAGTCAGCAGCAATAGCTGTTCTGTCTAAGAATGGGGAAGTACGGTAAACGCATCAGGAGCAAGATCAAGAATCATGCGCTGAGCTGTTTTTTTGTCTTCTGAGAATTGAGTGCGAAACGCCGAGTCCACCGGGTGGTTCCCAAATAACCAGCTCACGACTAGGAGCCCGTCTTTTTCCACGAATTTTCCGTTAACACCGGATTCCGTTCGGACACCTTGAATCTCTGAGGCAGAGAGATAAATGTCTTGGGCTCCATCACGAGAAATAATGAGACCGTCATCAAAAATGAAGAGTTGACCGGCTGATTTCACGCCGAGACTTTCAACAGAAACACGTTCTAGCCAATCGCCTTCTAGAGTTGTACACACATAGGTTCCAGGAAACACTGCGAGAGGATTTTTCTCATCGTATTGCAGAGGAACTTCTGAGAGTTTCCCCCAGCTTTTCTGACTTTTCTGGCGGTTACTCCATCCCCGTTTCATGAGCGCAATCACCAAGAAAATGATGGCGATGCAGATGAGGGTTGGTATTAGTTTGCTTCCCAAACTCTGTATCCTATCGCTGGGTATGCGGGGTTGCTAGTGCACCGTCAAGAACTGTGGGGTGTCCTTCAAAGAAGGTTGCCCGGACGGCACCGGGAACATGCATACTCCGGTAGGGATTATTTTTACCCTTAGTTGCCTGTTCCTGAGGATTGATAATCCGCTCTGCATGAGGATCTATCAGCACAATGTTTGCAGGTTCACCTTCTGCAAGTGGACGCCCTTGATCGGAAGCTAAACCGATTTCGGCTGGTTTAGAGCTCATAATTTCTGCAACTCGAGACCATGAAATGAGCCCTGTATCTACCAGAGTTTTTTGCACGATTGAAAGTGCCTGCTCGAGCCCTGTCATGCCGTTGGCTGCGCATGCCCATTCGCAGTCCTTAGCCTCAAGTGGATGCGGGGCATGATCCGTGCCAATGATATCGATGATGCCCTCAGCTACTGCCCGGCGCAGAGCCATTACATCTTCCTCTGTGCGAAGAGGAGGATTTACCTTATAGACCGGATCATATGTACGCACCAGTTCATCAGTTAGCAGGAGATGGTGCGGGGTAACTTCTGCGGTGACGTTGATTCCCCGTTCCTTGGCCCAACGTACAATTTCTACCGAGCCCTTTGTTGAAAGGTGGCAAATATGGAGGCGGGAGTTCACATGTTCTGCGAGTAAGACGTCGCGTGCGATGATGGATTCTTCGGCGACGGCAGGCCAGCCAGCTAAGCCAAGTTCTGCAGAAACTTTGCCTTCATTCATTTGAGCATTTTCAGTGAGGCGGGGTTCCTGTGCATGCTGGGCAATCACGCCATTAAAGGTCTTCACATATTCAAGAGCCCGGCGCATCAGGGCTGGATCCCATACGCACATGCCGTCATCGGAGAACACTCGAACCTGGGCACGGGAATCGGCCATAGCTCCCATCTCAGAGAGTTTTTCACCTTTGAGACCTTGAGTAACAGCGCCGATTGGCTGCACTTTCACCCATCCGGAATCTTTGCCCAACTCAAGAACCTGTTCGACCACACCAGCAGTATCAGCAACAGGTTTTGAATTTGCCATGGCAAAGACTGCGGTATAACCGCCCAAAGCCGCTGCTTGTGTACCGGTTTCGACTGTCTCTGCATCTTCTTGACCAGGCTCACGAAGATGTGTATGCAAATCCACTAGGCCTGGAAGCGCTATGAGCCCCTCGCCATCCATGACGGTTGCGTCATGGGCTTCCAGTGAAGATGCGATACGTGCAATTTTTCCGTCTTCAATGAAGATATCGGAGGTATTTTCACCGAGAATTGAAACGTTTTTGATGAGGTATTTTGAAGTCATCATTAGCTCTTTCAGCATTTAGTGGGTTTGAAAATCTGCGGAAGAACCGCCGGTCATCAAGAGATAAAGGGCAGCCATTCGTACGGATACACCGTTGTTAACCTGCCGGAGAACCCAAGATTGCTGGGAATCAGCAGCAATCGAAGAAATTTCTAATCCACGATTCATGGGACCAGGATGCAAAATTGCGGTCTCTTGTTTCGATTTATCCAGCGTTCTGAATCGTTCAGGGGTAAGACCCCACAAACGTGAATATTCTTCAACGCTCGGAAAGAATGCTGCATTCATGCGTTCCATCTGGATGCGGAGCAACATGACTGCGTCCAGATCTGTTTCCATTGCTTCATCGAAACTATAGAAGACCTCGCAAGGCCAGTCTTCAACTCCGATAGGTAGCAAAGTTGGAGGGGCCACGAAAACTACTTCAGCGCCCAAGGTATGCAGCAACCACATGTTTGAGCGTGCAACGCGCGAATGCAGAATATCTCCCACGATTGCTACCCGCATGCCCTCCAGCGTTGATCCTCTTGTCGGAATGCCAGTGACCGATTCTCTGAATTGACGCAAAGTCATTGCGTCCAAGAGCGCCTGCGTGGGGTGGGCATGAGTTCCGTCGCCAGCGTTAAGAATTGGAACGTCAATCCATCCTGCTTCAGCTAAACGCTGCGGAGCTCCTGACGCACTATGGCGCACTACCACCGCATCAGCGTTGATAGCTGCTAGAGTCTGCGCAGTGTCCTTCAGGGATTCGCCCTTAGAGACCGAAGACCCTTTAGCAGCAAAATTAATAATGTCTGCCGAAAGACGCTTCTCAGCTGTTTCAAAGGAAAGACGGGTTCGAGTGGAGTCCTCAAAGAAGAGATTAACGACGGTCCGACCTTGCAAAGCTGGAAGTTTTTTGACGGTCCTCGTGCCAACTTCCCGCATGTAATCGGCAGTATCAAGAATATTGAGAGCATCCTCTAGAGAAAGATCTCGGGTGTCTAAAAGATGTTTCATGGTCTACTCCCCCGCCTTCTCAGCTTGCATAATTTCAACTCGATCTTCAACGTTGGGGGTATCGCCAAGATAAACCTTTACTTTTTCATCTGAAGATGTGGGTAGGTTCTTACCGACGAAGTCTGCTCGGATTGGTAATTCACGATGACCACGATCTACTAACACAGCAAGACGCACAATATCGGGGCGTCCATAGTCTTTCAATGCATCTAGAGCTGCTCGTATTGTACGACCGGAATACAAGACGTCGTCCACCAGCACAATTTTTTTACCATCGATTCCAACAGCAGGAAGCTGAGTGGGCTCAGGAGAACGACCGGGAATCTTCAGCAGGTCGTCTCTATACATCGTGATATCTAACTGCCCCAGGCATTGGGAAGCAGAAAAAGAAGAATCTGCCTGGGCTATTTTTTCAGCCAAACGCTGAGCGAGCGGGTACCCCTTGCGGAGAATACCCATCAGAATTATGTCTTCGCTGCCTTTATTCGCCTCAAGAATTTCATGGGCAATGCGTGTCAGCGCACGGTTGATGTCGGCTTCATTGAGTATGATGCGAGCCTTCTGCTCTGTATTACTCATATGCCGGCCTCCTTCCCCGCCTCACAGGACGGATTTAAAGGTTGCTTGCTCAATTCAATAATTTACCACGCCCCAACCCCGATGAAACCACCGACTGGCGATATGGCGTACCTGCTCATGGCAAAAATGGAGTAACGCTTTGATGCGCTACTCCATTTAATCTATGCAAGCAAAGTTGGTTTAACCTGACGCAAACGATCCAGCAAACCGTTAACAAACTTAGGTGAATCATCTGTTGAAAGAGTTCTGACCAAACCTGTTGCTTCTGAAATAGCAACAGGATCAGGAACCTCGTCGTTAAACAATAATTCCCATGTTCCCAAACGGAGAGCTACCCGGTCTACGCTAGGCATACGATCCATCGTCCAACCCTGCGAATAGGTTTCAATATATTCGCGAATTTCTTCATCATGGTCACGTACACCGCGCACCATCTGTTCAGAATAAGCTGAGATTTGAGCCGAAGTGTACATACGACGGCGAACGAGTACATCCATGATGTCGTCGTTTCTTTGTTCAGCTTCGAACAATACTTCAAGTGCCCGAAGGCGTGCTTTTGTCCGTGAGTTCACAGTATCCTAATTAGTCGTTGACGCGACCGAGATATTCACCGGTGCGAGTATCTACTTTGACTTTGGTGCCAGTTTCCAGGAACAAAGGAACCTGAATCTGAGCGCCGGTTTCAACAGTCGCAGGCTTGGTGCCACCGGTTGAGCGGTCGCCCTGTAGTCCCGGCTCGGTGTAAGTAATTTCCAAAACAACAGAAGCAGGAAGCTCAATGTAGAGGGGCAATCCTTCGTGCAATGCAATAGTTGCCATCTGTGATTCGAGCATGTAGTTAGCAGCATCGCCTACAACAGTGCTGGGAACATTAATCTGATCGTAGGTCTTGTTGTCCATGAAGACATAGTCGTCGCCGTCCTGGTAAAGGTACTGGTAGTCAGAGCGATCAACGGTTGCGGTCTCAATCTTTGCACCAGCGTTGAAAGTCTTATCAACTACTTTGCCGGAGGTAACGTTGCGCATCTTAGTGCGAACGAAGGCGCCACCTTTACCGGGCTTCACATGCTGGAATTCGATGATTGACCAGAGATTACCGTCAATCTTCAAGACGGTTCCGTTTTTAATATCGTTGGTAGTAGCCAACCGACTCTCCTATGTTTGGAATTTTCAAGTATCAAAAGATTCTTTGCCATTGTAACGCGAATAGCCGGCTCAAGGCAGAAAATATGTTTTATAGTACAGCGATAATCTGTGGTCTGTGATTCACAAGTTATTCTGAAATTTCTTGGAAGGTAGCAAAGAGAATAGATTCATCGGGCACTTCATAGATACGCGGTTTCCCAATTTCTTCTAAGACAACAAATCGCAACAGGTTGCCTCTTGTTTTTTTATCTCGACGCATGGTCTCCAAAAGTTGCGCCCATTTATCTGCGCGGTAGGTAGTGGGTAATCCTAATGAAGCGCAAATCTCTCGGGTGCGGTCTACAGTTTTCTCGTTCAAATATCCCGCAGCCAGACTGAGCTCGGCGGCAAAAACCATACCTACTGCTACTGCAGCTCCATGACGCCACTGGTAGCGTTCAGCATGTTCGATGGCGTGACCGAGGGTATGCCCGTAATTGAGGAACTCCCTGCGACCGGTTTCCTTCAAATCCTCTGAAACTACCTCAGCCTTAACTCGAATAGAGCGCTCAATGAGTTCGCGCACTACCTCAGATTGTGAGTCGCGAACTTTTTCTGGGTTATTTTCAATGAGATCAAGAATCTTAGAATCCGCGATAAACCCACATTTGATGACCTCAGCCATACCCGTGAGCAACTCATTTTCCGGCAATGTTCGTAAAGTTCCCAGTTCGCAGAGGACAGCAAGCGGAGGATAGAAAGTGCCGACAAGGTTTTTGCCCTCCGCCGTATTTATAGCGGTCTTTCCCCCGACCGCAGCATCCACCATCCCCAGCAAAGTTGTCGGGATATGAATAACCTTCACACCTCGCATCCACGTGGACGCTACGAATCCTGCCAAGTCGCTGACGGCGCCACCTCCTACAGAAATGACCGCGTCGGTTCTAGTGAAATCGTTCTGGCCGAGCACCTGCCAGCAAAAACCTGCCACCTGAAGATGCTTACCTTCTTCAGCGTCGGGGATTTCAGCACTAAAAGACTCATATCCTGCAGAACGTAAATCTTCCATCACGAGTTCGCCGGTAGACCGTAAAGCCCTGGGATGAATCACCAAAATCTTTTTTACCCGATGCCCCAGAATGCTCGGTAGCTGTGGTAACAGATTATCACCCACGAGAACGTCGTAATGTTCCGATGGCTGTTTACCAGAAACATGGATGGTGGTGGGTGCAGAATTTTCACTCATTGATATCTTCCTCAGAACGTTCTTTCTGCAAAAACTCATAAAGTTCCGCAGCCATCTCAGTTATGGGTCGCCCACCCCGAGCATCCAGAATATAGCTTGCAAGCTCTTCATAACGGTGGGCGCGTTGCTCAAAAATCTCTGACCACTTCTGAACCGGATGGGGTTGAAGCAGCGGTCTATTCTTATTGTGTTCAATACGTGGACGAACAGTTTCAGCATCTACCTGAATATAAACAACCTGTTCACCGCGAAGTAGACGTGCTACTGCATCGGACATAGGAGCGCCTCCTCCTAATGAAAAAACACAGTTTCTAAAATGAGGCGAGGTCAATACTTCAGAGATAACTTCGGCTTCTACCTTCCGAAAAAACTCTTCTCCTCTTTCCTCAAAAATTTCAGAAATAGGACCGTATTTTTCAACAATCAGGTGGTCAGCGTCCACAAAGGAAAACCCGTAAAAGCGGGCAAAATGCGTACCAATATACGACTTACCTGCCGCCATGGGACCAATGATAATAAGAGGGCGTTTCTTTTCTAGATAATCCTCTTGGACTTCTCTTACCTTCTGGGGATCAGGCAAGTCTCGTGAAGATAAATTAGCCTGCCCGCGGGGAATCTCGGGCTCCATGTTTTAACGATCCCAACCAGTCACATTGGATTCCCACGCAAGTTCTTCAGGAATTGCTTGAAGGTAGGTATCCATATTCCGTCGCGTTTCAGCAATGGAATCTCCCCCAAACTTTTCCAGAGCGGCCTCAGCCAAAACAAGACAAACCATAGCTTCAGCAACTACCCCTGCAGCTGGTACTGCACAAACATCGGATCGTTGATGGTGGGCACGTGCAGGTTCACCAGTGTTGGTATCGATAGTTTTTAGAGCCTTGGGAACGGTAGCGATAGGCTTCATGGCTGCGCGAACACGGAGAAGATCGCCGATAGACATGCCCCCTTCAATACCACCTGCACGATTAGAATCTCTTTTGACGCCGTCGGGACCAACACTTATTTCATCGTGAGCACCCGTACCCGGACGACGAGCAGTGAGGAAGCCGTCCCCTACTTCGACGCCCTTAATAGCTTGGATACCCATCAGGGAAGCCGCTAGACGGGCATCTAGTCTACGATCCCAATGGACATATGACCCCAGCCCAGGAGGCAATCCGTATGCAAGAACCTCAACGACACCACCAAGGGTTTCGCCATCCTTGTGCGCCTTATCAATAGTTTCAACCATCCGCTCTGAAGTTGTTACATCAAAGCAACGCAAAGGATCTTGATCTAAGTAATCAACATCAGACGGCAGGGGGCGAGGAGCATCAGATGGCGCTTCGACGTCAGCAATCGCAGTGGTGTGGCTGACAGTTGAGATACCGAGTTCTCTCAGTACCTGTGCCGCGACAACACCCAAAGCTACGCGAGTAGCAGTTTCACGTGCCGAAGCCCGTTCTAAAACAGGTCGTGCCTCATCAAATCCGTATTTTTGCATACCAGCAAAATCTGCATGTCCCGGTCGAGGACGGGTCAAAGCAGCGTTGCGGGCACGGCCCTCTAGTTTTTCCTGGTCTACCGGGTCGGCGCTCATGACGTCCACCCATTTGGGCCATTCGGTATTCGCGATTTCTATGGCGATTGGACCACCCATAGTTTTACCATGACGCACTCCACCCAAGATGCGAACTTTATCCTCTTCAAACTTCATGCGCGCCCCACGACCGTAGCCCAGGCGTCGTCGAGCAAGAGCATCTCGAACCATCTGAGAAGTAAGTTCAACACCGGCAGGTACACCTTCGATGATGCCAACCAAAGCCTCACCGTGGGATTCGCCAGATGTCAGCCAACGCAACATAAGTGGGATTCCTTCTCGTCAAATGGGTGCATAGCGCACTACTGTTTTAAATAGCCTACAAAGAATCCTCTAGAAACCAAACTTTAGGTTCAATCCATGAGGAGTTAGAGGCTAGATATTGAAGCCTCAGGATCAATAGCCCAGGTTCTCAACCGATCTCTGGGTGGAATCGAAATTGAGTCGCACATTGCGTTCATCATTTCTAGTTCATGGGGAAGCTTCTGAGAGGGGGTACCACCAATGAATAACTTAATCTGATCAATTGCTTGATAGAGAAGCATATCTTTGCCTGATACAACTGAGCCCCCTAACTCATTCCATTGAAGAGCGAGTGCAGATGGCCAGGGATCATACGACACATCTAACAAATCACCTTCAAGCACATTCGTTAATTGAGGCACCCACGAATCTGCTGCACCAGCAGGCAGAGTAGAAATGACGGTAGCATATTGGGAGGCCAGGCAAGGGAAGTATTCCAGAGGGAAAACATCTAATTTAATGTCGAGTGAATCAGCAATAGGTATTAAGGACTGAGCCTTCACCTGATTCCGCACATACATATCTACTTGCCGGGAACCTAGCACCCTCAACGCGGCTAATGCTGATGCCGCGGTATTTCCGCCCCCCAAAATAGCTCGAGGAACCTGCGAGGACCTTTGTGCTCCTGCCCAATCTAAAGCATTAAGGATTCCCGCGACATCGGTGTTATGACCATATGAAATAGGTTGTCCCTTTTCTTCACGCCAATACACCGTGTTGATTGCACCAATAGCCTGAGCAAAATCTCCTACCCTGTCTACATAGTTAAAAACTGCTTTTTTCAGTGGCATGGTAACGGAGTAACCGCGGATATTTAACTGTGCTGGGACTGTGCCGAAGCGATGTGCTATATCAGATTCGGCGGTTTCCCAGCGCGCATAGTCAATAGGTACATCCAAGAAACTGTACGCTGCCTGATGCAATAAGGGTGAGAGCGAGTGTTGGATCGGTTGACCCAACACAAACGCTCTCCCCCGAATGATGTTTTCGTTTCCCCTAGGCACACTTACCTTCATTGTGAGAACACCATTTCTCATACTCATCCACATTTTGGAGGTGTTCTGCGTAGGTTTTAGCAAACTTGGTTTCACCGGTCACCGTATTGACGGTCACCCAGAAGTAGTAATCATTCTTTTCTGGATTCGATGCAGCCTTGATAGCAGCATTCGCAGGTGAACCGATGGGGCCTACAGGCAGTCCCTTGTAGTAGAAGGTGTTGTACTTATTAGATGCATCGTTCTTCTGCTCCGTTGAGATCTGGAAGGTCTTCTTACCCAAGCCATAAGCAACGGTGGCATCGGACTGAATATAACCGCTGGTTTCACCCTCGGGATTATTCATACGGTTCTCGATGGCACCAGCAATCGCCGGATAGTCTTTCTCCAGACCTTCGAATTCGAGGATTGATGCAACAGTCAGAACATGGAAAATACGATCGTCGCCCTCCACGCCTTCTTCTTTAAGAACGTCATTCGTCTTATCTACTAACGTCTGAATAATTTGCTCTGCGGAGGCATCCTTTTCAAAGTAGTACTCTCCAGGGTGCAACCAGCCCTCAAGAGACGGGAACTTAGATGGAATCCCAAATTTTTCAGGATGCTGATCTAAATCTTTAAACTCTTGAACCGAAATACCAGTAGCCTTTGATATTGCCTCATAAGTTTCGCTCGAACGCCAGGTCTGGTTGATAGCAACATAGTTCTTATTTGCCTGATCCAGATTCAGCAACGAATGCAAGGCAGCTTCTGAGCTCATTTCCTTTTCGAGCTGGTACTCACCGGGCTGAATAAACTGTTCTTTGCCCATCTGATTGTATTCTTCGAGGAATCGACCCGCATCAGCAATCACGCCGTCTGCCTCTAGATCCGTGGCAATCTGAACGTTCGTTGCGCCGTCGGGCACAACATAGCTAACAGTGGTTCCGTTGCCGTCACCGCGATAGTCCTTGCGTTTGAACCACCCCTGCTGAGGAGCAAGGATTGCCACAATCATCACCAGTGCAACAGAAAAAACCAAAATTGCGGTAATAAGAGTATTTCGACGGCGCGCTTTAAGGCGACGACGCTCCTCTTGGGTGTATTCATCGTGCTCAACAGAGAGCCCTAGAATACCCTCGCGCTGGTCTTCGTCATTCGAATTGAGAAGCATTCTAAGGTTCTCGGGTTCCTGCGGGCGGCGCTTTGATGAATCGCTCAACTCGGGTTCTCCGTATCCTGTTCGTCGCCAGCAGTTACATGTGCTGAATCGGCGTCTTGTATAGCTAAACTCGGGTCAATCTCAACCTTATACCCAGCTACATTTTGACCAGCTTTTAGCGAATCAACTGCAAATTGCAAAATATTGATTGCTGCAACCTGATCTACCATAGTTTTGAAATCTCGGGTGCTGACCCCTGCTTCGTGCAGCGAACGGTGGGCACTTACCGTGGTAAGACGCTCATCTACTAACCACACAGGGATAGTGATTCCCTCCTCATATAGCTCGTGTACCAAGGCTTGCGCGTAGGTTTTTGCCATTTCGGTGGAAGGGCTCTCGCCACCACGCATAGTGCGGGGTAAACCGACGAATACTTCCGTTACTTCGTTAACTCTTATCAGAGTACGAAGAACTTTACGATCCGAATTCTTTTTAGCATCGCGTCGGAGAGTCTTCAGCGGGGTGGCGAGAATTCCATCAGGGTCGCACTTTGCGACGCCGACGCGGGCATTTCCCACATCGACCCCCAAACGTACACCTCGAGTAAAAGCCACAGTTTTTATTTCGTATCGGCTATTGCTGAGCGGATGGCTACAAAAGCGTCGTCAATCTTGGACGCATCTTGACCGCCGCCTTGGGCAACGTCGTCTTTACCGCCGCCTCCGCCGCCAAGAACTCCCGCAGCTACGCGTACTAGCGCACCTGCTTTCACTCCGGCTTCACGAGCGCCCTCGTTCGTAGCAACAAGGATGACGGGGCGATTGTTATTGATGCCAATAACAGCAACCACTGCGGGGTCTTCACCCAGGCGGTTGCGAAGGTCAAGCGCTAGACCACGAACCTCATTCGCAGACAGCTCACCTGCATTGTGAAGCAGTGCGCGCACAGACCCAATGGACTCAGCCTTTTCCACCAACTTGCCGGCTTCGCTCTGAAGCTTTTCCTTACGGAGTTTCTCCAGCTCTTTTTCCGCAGTTTTCAGTTTATTCAGAGTCTGATTCAGTTTTTCAGGCAAATCGGCTGATGACTGAACCTTCAACATTCCAGTGAGCTGGTTTACCAAGGTTCGCTCAGCCGCCAGATGGTTGAAAGAGTCCAGCCCAACAAGAGCCTCCACACGACGGTTACCAGAACCTACAGACTGTTCAGTGAGCAGGGTCAAAGAACCAATTTCTGCGGAGGAGTTGACGTGGGTACCACCGCAAAGTTCTCGGGAAAAGTCACCGCCCATTTCAACTACGCGCACAATATCACCATATTTCTCACCAAAGAGACTCATAGCACCTAGCTTTTTCGCTTCGTCAAGAGGCATCTCACGGGTGATTGTAGAGAAATTGTCGCGGATAGCAGTATTTGCTACTTCTTCCACCTCGCGTTGGACTGAATCGCTCAACCTTTCATTCCAAGCAAAGTCAAAGCGGAGGTAACCTTCTTTATTGAAAGAGCCGCGCTGGGTGGCTTCATTGCCTAATACCTGGTGCAAGGCTGCGTGAATAATGTGAGTACCTGAGTGAGCCTTTTCACCGTCACGGCGACGTTGTTCGTCCACGTGCGCCACTACAGAGCTACCGGTGGCTACTTCACCTTCACGTACTACACCGCGGTGGACAGACAGACCCTTCACTGGCTGCTGCACATCTGAAATATCAATGGTGAAACCGTTACCTGAAATGACGCCTGTGTCCGCCGCCTGGCCGCCAGATTCTGCGTAGAACGGAGTTTCGTCCAAGACAACTTCAATTTTCTCGCCCGCTGAAGCAGCGGGAACACTCGCGCCATCCTTCAAAATTGCACGCAAAATAGTCTCAGTTTTGAGCTCTGTGTAACCAGTGAAGACCGATCCACGCTCGTTAGCTAGCTGGCGAAGAGCGGAAAGATCCTCGAATGCGCCCTTCTTAGCCTTAGCATCGGCCTGAGCGCGATGGCGCTGTTCTTCCATCAACGCACGGAATGAAGTCTCATCAACCTTCACGCCAGCTTCTTCAGCCATTTCAAGTGTGAGGTCAATGGGGAATCCGTAAGTATCATGCAGAGCAAACGCTTCTTCACCTGAAACGAGGGACTTGCCCGTTGATTTGGCGTGCTTTACAGCTTCTTCAAGACGCTCGGTGCCGGATTCGATGGTTCGCAAGAAAGCTTTTTCTTCAGCATATGCAATGCGTGAGATACGCTCGAAATCTTCTGCAACCTCTGGGTAGGCACCCTTCATTGCATCGCGCGACGCGGGGAACAAAACAGGAAGACAAGGCTCAGTGACGCCCAAAAGACGCATAGCGCGGATTGCACGGCGCATCAAGCGACGCAGAATGTAACCGCGACCTTCGTTGGAAGGAATAACACCATCTGAAATAAGCATCAATGAGGAACGAATATGATCGGCGACCACACGCATCCGCACATCATTTTCGTAACCTTCATCCTGAGCTGACTCGGACCCATGGTATTTCTTGCCTGCAAGCTCTGATGCCGCATCTAGAACAGGACGAACCTGATCGGTTTCGTAGAAGTTCTCTACGCCCTGAAGTAACATAGCCAGACGCTCAACGCCCAAACCAGTATCAATATTCTTAGAAGGCAACTCTCCTAGAATCTCGAATGAATCTTTACCGGTACCTTCGCCACGCTGGTACTGCATGAAGACGAGGTTCCAGATTTCGATATAGCGATCATCGTCAGCTGCGGGGCCGCCCTCTTTACCGTAGGCGGGGCCGCGGTCGTAGAAAATTTCGGAGTCAGGCCCAGCAGGGCCGGGCTGACCTGTTGACCAGTAGTTCTCAGCCATACCCATCCGCTGGATACGAGATTCAGGGAAGCCAACCTTTTTGGTCCAAATCTCGAATGCTTCTTCATCACCCTCATAGATGGTGACCCAGAGCCGCTCTGGATCAAGCCCGAAACCACCGGATTCTTGGGGAGAAGTGAGTAGTTCATATGCCCAAGGAATAGCGGTTTCTTTAAAGTAATCGCCGAAGGAGAAATTTCCAGCCATCTGGAAGAAGGTTCCGTGACGAGCTGTCTTACCGACTTCGTCAATATCCAACGTACGGATGCACTTCTGAACTGAAGCTGCACGGCTAAAAGGAGGAGTTTCTCGACCCAAGAAGTAAGGAATAAAGGGAACCATACCTGCAATGGTGAACATCGCACCAGGTTCATGAGAAATGAGGGATGCTGAAGGCACCGGGGTGCAACCGCGTTCCTCAAAGAAATCAATCCAGCGCTTCGTGATTTCCTGTGAAAGCATGTCGGTTTTCCTTACGTTGTGAAAAATTTCGAAAAGTTTATTGAAAGTCTATTAGTCGAAGGACTATGCAAAAAAGTCTTTGCCCAGAGTCTCGTCGCGGGCTATTCGTGCGCGGGTGGCGCTGGCTGAATCGCTGTCAGCGCCCAGTGAACTCTGCTGTGCTACCTGCGTGTCTCCGTCGATGACGTCGCGAGAAGGGTGCGAGTAATCTTGCAAGTTCTGGGGAGTATACGGAAGCTGCCATTCGTCGACCGCTCCTGGTCGGGAATCAGACTTTTGTTCAGCGAACTGATTCTTGAGCTGCGCTTCTCGCTCGTCCATGCCTCGCTTTACCTTGCCGGCAAAATCCATAGATTTCAGCGCATATGGCTGAAGGCGTTGACCCAGTGGTGAATCGAAGAATCGTGACAAGGTTCCCTCCAAATTAGTGGTTTGCGCTAATGTGCCGGGGTTCTTTCGCAGAAGTGCGGAGTTATTTTCAGCAGAAAATGGTGTGGAAGCCACCTTGGATACCGCAAAGCCAGCTACAGCTCCACCCACAATCAGGGACAAATTTTTGAGAAAACTCATTGGTCAGTACCACCTGAGGTATGCGGGTTCTGGGCTTGCTCAGTCCCGTCGTCTCCACGCATTGCTTTCTTCAAACCATAAGAAAAAGAAGCAACCTTAATGAGGGGTTGTCCTACCGTAGAGGTGACCAGCGATGAAAGTGCCGAAACATTCGCTGAAGCGTCAGAAACGTTATTGGTAATATCATCAACCTTTTCAAGCTGCGAATTGGTTGTCTGGACGGTTTTAGTGAGTTCTCCGATCAAAGGAGTAGCTTCGCCATTGAGCGAGCGAATTGTAATGATTAGCTCCTCAAATACTGCGGTCAGTTTAAGGATAGGCTTTGCCAGCAATGCCACTAGTATCGCAAAAACTAGAGCTGCAATCAGACCTGCGATATCTGCTCCGCTCATAGGCTCCTTCTTCAGACCGGTTGCCGCTAGGACAAAATGACACGATTTGATAACAATACTACGACACCACGTTGCAACAACGCACCTTTCGCGCACGAAATGCGCTTTCTCTCACGTAGAGAGGAACTGTCGACTATCCACTCGATAAACAAAAGGCCCGCCATTCACGAATGAATGCGGGCCTTTCGAGGCTTGGATTATGCCAGGCGTGAGTAGTATTCAACTACGAGCTGCTCTTCGCAGGTCACGGGGATTTCCTCGCGCTTAGGTGCACGTTCCAGCTTTGCGTGAAGCTTTTCGATTTCCACGTTCAAGTATGCAGGGGTGTCGGGCAATACTGCCTGGTGCTCACCGGTTGCTGCAACCTGGAAGGGGGTCATCTTTTCAGACTTGGGGTGTACGTGAATGAGCTGACCGGGCTTAACCTTGAAGGAAGGACGGTCAACACGAACGCCGTCAACCATGATGTGACGGTGCACAACGGCCTGACGAGCCTGAGCGATGGTGCGAGCAAAACCTGCACGAAGTACAAGAGCGTCAAGACGAGTCTCGAGAATCTCGATCATGTTCTTACCGGTCTGACCCTCAATGCGCTTAGCTTCGAGGTAGACACGACGCATCTGAGCTTCGCGGATGTTGTACTGCGCGCGCAAACGCTGCTTCTCACGAAGCTGTACGGCGTAGTTCGAGTCCTGCTTCTTGCGGGCACGACCGTGCTGGCCGGGGCCGTAAGGACGGCGCTCGAAGTACTTTTCTGCCTTAGGGGTCAGTGCAATGCCCAGGGCACGGGACTGACGCACGGTACGGCGGGTGCGGTTATGATTAGCCACAATTTACCTTTCATAGCGGTTGGTATTAGGAGACTTACTCCCCCAACACCATTTATTCTGTATTGGCTTGGCCTCCAGAATCTGCACACATTTCGTGCAGCGGAGAGTTCGGAGCAGCCGCACTCCTCACTACAACAACCCAGTGATCAAGAATTCTCTTGCGTTTTTGATTGCTTGCCAGCCAAAGTTCTACTTTACAGAGCAGAACAACACTTAGCTAGATTAATTTCTAGTTTGTTCAGGTGGCATGACTCACGGATTTACTTCCCTTTGAGCAAAGAATAGATATTTTTTAGCCGAGCACCTATAGATCGTTCATGGCCGTTTTCTGTCGGTCTGTAGTAGCGGCGTCCTTCGAGAGCATCTGGAAGGTACTGTTGTTGCGCAACAGAATAAGGAACATCGTGAGGGTAGATGTAACCTTTTCCATGCCCCATCTGGCTCGCTCCCCCATAGTGAGCGTCCCGGAGATGAACTGGAACCACCCCGGCATTGCCCTGTTTGACATCCGCCATCGCCTGATCAATCGCTGCAATTACACCGTTAGATTTGGGTGCGGTCGCTAAATGTATCGTAGCCTGAGCAAGGTTAATACGTGCTTCGGGCATACCAATGAGCTGAACCGCCTGCGCCGCGCTGACCGCCACGGTGAGTGCAGAAGGATCTGCCATCCCAATGTCTTCGCTGGCATGGACCACCAGACGTCGAGCAATAAACCGTGGATCTTCTCCCGCTGAAATCATCCGCGCCAGATAGTGTAGCGCTGCATCAACATCTGACCCTCTAATCGACTTGATGAAGGCGCTCACTACGTCATAATGCTGATCCCCGTTGCGGTCATACCTTACGGATGCCTGGTTCAGCGCTTCTTCGGCGTGTTTCAGACTAACTACAGCCTGAACATCCTCACTGTTCTCACCGTGAGCGACAGCAACTGCCGCTTCCAAGCTGGTCAGCGCTTTACGGGCATCGCCGGCAGAAAGTTTGACGATGTGATCTTTCGCCTCGTCGCTGAGCTCAATTTTGCCCCCGAACCCTCGTGAATCTTCCATCGCGCGTTGCAACAATTCCTCAATATCGCTTTCTTCTAACCCCCGTAATGTGAGCAAGATGGAACGAGAGAGAAGCGGAGAAATCACCGAAAACGACGGATTTTCCGTAGTCGCGGCTACAAGTACGACCCAGCGGTTTTCTACTCCAGGTAGGAGGGCATCCTGTTGAGCCTTGGTGAATCGGTGGATTTCGTCCAGAAATAGAACTGTCGTGGTTCCGTGTAAATCACGGTCAGTGAGTGCCTGTTCCATGACCGCACGAACGTCTTTGACACCCGCAGTAATTGCAGAAAGTTCCACAAATTTTCGAGTGCTCCCCCGCGCGATGACGTGTGCAAGTGTCGTTTTCCCCGTACCGGGCGGACCCCAGAGAATGACTGACTGCGGACCAGCGGGACCAGAAGATTCGCCAGCC
This sequence comes from Rothia sp. ND6WE1A, assembly GCF_001683935.1. Lineage (NCBI taxonomy): Bacteria > Bacillati > Actinomycetota > Actinomycetes > Micrococcales > Micrococcaceae > Rothia > Rothia sp. ND6WE1A. The sequence continues at coordinate 106,045 of NZ_LXTU01000051.1, forward strand.
AAGACCCGCAGTGGGGACCCTGCATGGAGCAAGTGCTTCTGCCCTACCACTTCATCCAGATTTCGCGGACGCATACGGACGGCAAGCGGACCACGGCGACTCCGGGCATCAAACTGCTCAGCGTCATCCGATTCTGGTTCAGGCATATCAAATAAAGGTTGACTCACACTTTTACTCTAATGGGGCAGACCAGATTTTTTAGAGGTGTTCGCTATCAAGAATCAGCGTAAAAGGACCATCATTGACCAACGAGACCTTCATATCCGCCCCGAAAACCCCCGTCTCAACCTTTGCCCCTAAGGAACGTAGATGCTCAACGTAATGGTTGTATAGAGGCTCTGAGATATTTCCTGGAGCCGCTTTGGACCACGACGGACGGCGTCCCTTTTTGGGATCTCCATACAAAGTAAATTGAGAAACGGCTAAAATCGGTGCGTTCACATCAGAGCAGCTTTTTTCGTCTTCCAAGATTCGCAATTGCCAGGTCTTCTGGGCGAGTTTCTCCACAGTTGCTTCGTCGTCTTCGTGAGTAATCCCTACGAGAGCGAGAATACCGGGTTCGGTGATAGAGCCCACTGTCTCCTCGTCCACCTTAACCGAGGCTTCACTGACTCGTTGTAGAATGACACGCATTACTTTTCTCCTTAATTCTTCAGCCTATGCGGACTAACTTTGTGAAATTTGTTTCAAGGATTATCGAAACAAGAAAAATCGGGGGCTCCGTCTAGCCTTTTTCTGGCGGTCGTATGCGACCTCCAGAAGCGGACCAGAGGCGCGCCCCCGATTCTTACTGATGAAAAAAACTTAGAAAAGAAATCTGGTTCTACTTCTTCTCGTCTTTCTTTGGCTTGAAATCAACTCCAGCTTCTTTACGCTGCTGCTGAGTAATGGGCGCAGGAGCCGCGGTGAGCGGATCATAGCCGTTGCCAGTCTTGGGGAATGCAATGACGTCGCGGATGGAGTCGGTACCGCCAATGAGCTGAAGCACGCGATCCCAGCCAAAAGCGATGCCGCCCATGGGAGGCGCACCGAATGAGAATGCGTCTAGCAAGAACCCGAACTTCTCTCGTGCTTCATCTTCACCGATACCCATCACCTTGAAAACGCGTTCCTGAACGTCTTTGCGGTGAATACGGATAGAGCCGCCGCCAATTTCGTTGCCGTTACAAACGATGTCGTAAGCGTATGCCAGGGCTTCGCCAGGTTTCTCATCAAATGTTTCAAGGAATTCAGGCTTTGGTGAAGTGAAAGCGTGGTGTACTGCGGTCCATGCTGAGTGGCCCAACGCCACGTCGCCTGAAGCGGTGGCGTCCGCAGCCGATTCGAACATGGGTGCATCTACAACCCATACGAATGACCAGTCGCCGTCCTTAATGAGACCGGTACGGTGACCAATCTCTACTCGTGCTGCACCCAAGATAGCTCGTGATGCCTTTGCCTCACCTGCGGCAAAGAAAATGCAGTCGCCTGGCTGAGCTCCCGTTGCTGTTGCAAGACCCTGGCGCTCTTCTTCAGTGATGTTCTTAGCTACAGGACCGGTCAGCTCGCCGTCTTCCTGAACCAAAACGTAGGCAAGACCCTTAGCGCCGCGCTGCTTTGCCCACTCCTGCCATGCATCCAATGTGCGACGTGCCTGAGAAGCGCCACCGGGCATTACAACAGCACCAACATAGGGAGCTTTGAACACACGGAAGGTGGTGTTTTCGAAGTATTCAGTCAGTTCGGTGAGTTCAAGTCCAAAACGAAGATCAGGCTTATCAGAGCCATACTTCTCCATTGCGTCCTTGTAGGTGATTCGTTCAATAGGGCGAGGAACCTTTACATCGATCAAACCCCACACAGCTTCAACGATTCGCTCACCGAGGTCGATGATGTCTTCCTGATCCACGAATGAGGCTTCAATATCGAGCTGGGTGAATTCAGGCTGACGGTCAGCGCGGAAATCTTCGTCGCGGTAGCAACGAGCAATCTGGTAATACTTTTCTATGCCACCTACCTGTAGCAACTGCTTGAAAAGCTGAGGCGACTGAGGAAGCGCGTACCAAGAGCCGGGAGTCAAACGAGCAGGAACAAGGAAGTCGCGTGCGCCCTCGGGGGTTGAGCGAGTTAAGGTGGGGGTTTCGACTTCGGTGAACTTGTCCTCAGCCAAAACGTTGCGAGCAACTCGGTTAGCTTCTGAACGCAAACGCATCAAACGAGCTGGCTCGGGGCGGCGCAAATCAAGGTAGCGGTATCGCAAACGCGCTTCTTCCCCCACTTCAACATGTTCATCAATTTGGAAGGGAAGGGGAGCTGCAGTGTTCAGCACCTCAACCTCGTTGACCTCAACTTCAATCTCGCCGGTGGTGAGGTTGGAGTTTTCGTTACCTTCCGGGCGCTCGGTAACAACGCCGGTAACCTTGAGCACATACTCATTGCGGAGGTGATCGAAGTCCTCTTCATTATGGAAAACACATTGGGTAACACCTTCGCGATCACGAAGATCGACGAATGCAACACCGCCGTGGTCGCGGCGTCGTGCCACCCAACCGGTCAGCGTAACTGTTTCTCCAATGTTCTTAGCGGTTAATTCGCCAAGGGTGTGTGTGCGTAGCACTCTTTTCCTTTCCAAATACTCCAACTGGGTGGAGCTTTTCAAATCTTGTGGTAATTCTACCGAAAATCTTGAGAGGCAGTTGGTTATTGCGCTGCCTCAATGCGCACGTGAAGGTCTTCTGTTGAAGGTGCCCAATGCTGGGGGTCGGCTTCAATCTGCTCGCCGGAGCGAATATCTTTGACCTCGTGTTTAAGGGATCCGTCTTCTTTTGTGCTAACGAACCAGACGAATGGGATGCCGCGCTTTTCAGCGAATTTAATCTGTTTACCAAATTTTGCAGCAGTAGCAGAGACTTCACAGGCAATCCCGCGCTGACGCAGGGAATCAGCGACGTCCTGAGCGTCCGACCATGTCTGATCGCTAGTGAGAGCAATCAAAACAGCGGAAGGCACCTTACGGGTTGGTTCAGCCATTTTTTGGCTAATGATTCGAGATACCAGGCGAGTAACGCCGATTGAAAGACCGACGCCGGGGAAATTCCGCTTACCATTTGATGCGAGAGACTCATAACGCCCGCCTGAGCAGATAGACCCTAGTTTCTCGTGCCCCACCAATACAGTTTCATAGACCGTTCCTGTGTAGTAATCCAAACCGCGAGCGATAGAAAGATCTGCAACAATATTGCCGGGAGCTCGTTTCGCTGCCTGACCTACAACCTCTTCAAGCTCGCGGAGTCCTTCTTCAAGCAGCGCGTGTTCAACGCCCAACTTTTTTACTTCATCGACAAAACTGGTGTCTTCAGTACAAATCTGAGCCAAATTCAGCGCCGCTTGCGCCTGCTCGTCGCTGGCGCCCAATTCGTCTTTCAGCAGTTGTGCAACGGCGTCGGGACCAATTTTTTCGAGCTTATCAATGGAACGCAAAACGCCGGCGGTATCGTCTAATCCAATTCCACGATAAAAACCTTCGGAGAGTTTGCGGTTATTAACACGAAGCTTGAAATCTCCGATTTCAAGCTTTCGCAAGGATTCAATGACAACCAGTGCCAGTTCGACGTCGTAGCGGAAGGGCAGAGCGCCGTCCCCCACAACATCTACATCTGCCTGGGTGAATTCGCGGAAACGACCATCCTGCGGGCGTTCACCACGCCAGACTTTCTGCATTTGATAACGCATAAAGGGAAAGTTCAGATACCCCGCATTTTCGACGACATAGCGGGCAAAAGGTACGGTGAGATCAAAGTGGAGAGCCAGCTGCTCCTTCTCTGATTTAGTCGTCGAGTTTTCATCGAGCAAACGGGAAATTCCGTAAACTTCTTTATCAATCTCGCCCTTGCGCAAGAGCTGCTCTTTGGTTTCTACCGATCGGGTTTCAATATTTGAAAAACCGTGAAGTTCAAAGGTCTCGCGCAAAGTATCAAGTACATGATTCTCTACCAAGCGTTCCTCGGGAAGTAGTTCGGGGAAACCTGATAGTGAAGCTTTGCGAGCCATATTCACTCCTTGATGTAAAACCGTAGATTGGCAGATTTTGATTATATTCCCTATAAGAATAACGTACGGCGGATACCGGACAGGCTGGGCAGCAGTGTGAGAGCCCGTGCTTTTCTCCAGATGGCGAGGTATCCAATTTTTATCTTTCCCCCTGAGAGAATCTCGGTTTGCGTCAAACCACTTAATAGGGGACAATGAAAATGTGTTGTTGATTTCCAGTTTTCATAACTGGAAAAGTTATAGGACTTTTGTCCCCCACTGAGAGAAAATCCCCTAGTATCTCTCAGATGAAGACCCGAGAACGAGGTGGCTGCGAACCTCTTCCTCTCGGGTCTTTTGCATATCAAGTTTTATCCAACCGAATCTATTGCTCACATTCGATAGCGACCGGTAGTATTTGAGATACGCAAAAGTAAGTTTCGCATTCACTGATACGCAGTGAATCAGACTTTATTTGCGATTTTCTTTGTTTAATGCGCTCCAGCGCCCCGAAGTGAAAGAGTTTTAGCGGTGACTTTAAAATCCGACGACACCTCACAGGTTAATCTTGAAAAAGCACGTCAGTTTGGACGCGTCACAGAAGACGGCCACGTTTTTGTGATTGTAGAAGGCGAAGAATACGCCGTAGGTCAGCTTCCTGAAGCGACCGAAGAAGAGGCTTTGAGCTATTTTGCTCGCAAGTTTGAAAATGTTGAATCACAGGTTGAACTACTTGAAGCACGAGTTGAACGCGGCGCACCTGCCGCTGACCTACAAAAGTCTGTAGAACAGCTTGGCGCACAGGTAGCAAACCGCAATATGGTCGGTGACTACGCAAACCTGCAGGAGCGTTTGATTGCACTGACCGCAAAAATTGCAGAGCTTGAAGAAGCTGAGAAAGCTCATAAAGCTCAGGCTCAGGAAACTGCATTGAAAGCTCGCGAGGAAATTGTCTCCGAAGCTGAAGCAATTGCGGTCCAAGATACCGCTACAACCCACTGGAAAAACTCTCACTCGCGCATGAACGAACTTTTTGACGCGTGGAAAGAGACCCAGCGTAAGCATCACCTGCCAAAGTCTGTAGAAGACGAGCTGTGGAAACGTTTCCGTGCAGCTCGCACCACCTTCGACAAGCATCGCCGCGCCCACTTCTCTTCGTTGGATGAGGCAAACGCTAAAGCAAAGCGCATCAAAGAAGCACTTATTGCTGAAGCTGAAAGCCTTGCAACTTCCACTGACTGGGCAGACACCTCAGCCAAGTACCGCAGCTTGATGGACAAGTGGAAGGAATCGCCCCGTGCGTCCCGCAAAGAAGATGACTCCCTCTGGGCACGATTCCGCGCCGCACAGGATAAGTTCTTTGACGCGCGTAACGCAGCCAATGCTGAATTGGATAAGGAATACGAGCAGAACCTCACGGTAAAAGAAGCTCTGCTGGAAGAAGCACGTGCTCTCTTGCCTGTAACCAATCTGAAGCAGGCGAAGACTAAGCTTGACGACATATTGGACCGTTGGGATGCTGCCGGACGAGTTCCCCGTAACGCACTGCGTCGTGTTGAAGGCGAGCTGAAGAAGGTACAGGACGAAATCCACCAGGCAGAAAGTGCCAAGTGGAGCAAGTCTGATCCTGAAAAGAAAGCACGCGCGAACTCAATGCTCACCCAGCTAGAAGACGCTATCGCCGGTCTTGAAAAAGATTTGCAGAAGGCAGAAGCTAGCGGGGATGCTCGCCGCATCAAAAAGGCACAGGACGCACTGGATGCTCGTCGTCAGTGGCTAGAAACCTTGAAGGCATCCTCAGCTAACTTGGGCTCGTAAATAAGCTTTCCACAGTTTCACAGGTCATACTTTGACTAATTGAACTGCGAAAGACATAAAGATGCGGTTATCCACAGGGTGACCGCATCTTTGTCTATCAAGACACCGAATCAGCGCAGAATGATGATATGACCAACTCTGTTTCAATTCTGCAAAATCTTCCTTACCCTTTAATGGCGCGGGCAAATTCCCGAAATGAGCAGCTCATGCGTATGCATTTGCTCCCTCCTGAGCAGGCAAAATTCTCCGAGGGGAATTTTAGTGACGTGGTGATTCAGCAAGCTCAAGAAAAGCTCATTGATATTCAACAAATAGCTCGCTCCACAGGTGAGCAAGAACGGCTGATTAAAGATCATCAGCTGCAGCATATTTATAAGAACATGTATACACTGCCCCACATTACTCTCACTCCCCTCTTGAAAGCTCAAGCAATTCAAAGCGCCGAACCCGTTTTAGCGAAGCGGAATCAGAGAATCTCACGGCTAACTGCAGCTTGGATTTGGGGTTATCTGCATCAACGCCCGCCTCTGCTTTACGTCGACTTTGAGAGAAGCTGCCGTATCAATCGCACTACACCTGGTCGAGAACATATGAGATTTCGCCAGGTACATTTCACTCCATTTGACTATGTACAGCTAGATAAGCTCTATATAGCAACACCCCGGAAGATTGCCCTTGATCTGCTGACAGTTGGAGAAGCCTCACTAGAATGTTCAGAAGAAAAGCTTCTCGAAGATATCCTTACGGACGGTGCACACAATGGGTGCCGTACATCCACCCTGCTCTATGTCCTGAAAGAAACGAAATACATCAGAAATAGAGAAAGGGCTCAGCAATGGCTTCAAGATTTTGAAGATAAACAAAATCAGTTCAACACAGCTGAGCCAGCCTCAGATAAAGCAAGATTCAGAGAGCTCTAATATCAATTAGTTTTCTCGCGAACAGGCTTAGCGCCCGTCATCCGGTATACCTTATAAACCCCTTCGACGTTCTGCATGACGTTGAGCAAATGCTCCAGCATGTGACGATCGCGAAGTTCCAGAGTAAAGCGATTGATAGCAAATCGATCGGCGTTAGTGAGGACTCGCGCGTCCACAATGTTTGTTTGATTTTCAGCGATCACACGCACCAGATCCATGAGTAGTGATTTCCGGTCAATACCTTCAACCTGGATAATCACTCGGTAGAGCGCAGACGAATCCTGCGCCCATTCCACTTCAGTGGCTCGCGGTTCAGAGTCAACATTTTTCATGTTGGGGCAGTCTGTACGATGCACCGAAATACCGTGAGCTTTAGTCACGATTCCAATGATGTCATCTGGTGGTACGGGGTTACAGCACTTTGCAATTTTAGTAAGCACACCGTCAGCGCCTGGAACGATAATGCCGTTATCCGGTGACTGCTGATGCGAGGAGAACATGTCCTCATCGAACTCTGAAGCTTCGATCTCACGATCATCTGTTTCCCCATAGTAGATTTTGACGAAGACGTCGATGACGTCCTGCGCCTTAATCTCGTTCTCACCTAGGGCATGGTACAGGGAGGCGCCGTCATTCTTGTTAAACTCGTGGGCGACTTCCATCAACATTTGAGGAGTTATCATCTTAGTTAACGGAAGCTCATGGTGGCGCATAGCCTTAGTCAGGGTTTCTCGACCCTTATCAATTGCTTCTAGGCGGCGACCTTTAGCGAAGTACTGACGAATCTTGGTTCTTGCTTTAGAAGTGCGTACGAACTTAAGCCAATCCTCACTTGGCCCTTGATTTTCATCGCGGGTAGTGAGAATCTCAACCATGTCGCCTGAATTCAGCCGTGAATGGAGCGGCACCAAGCGTCCATTGACCTTCGCGCCAATGGTTTTCTCTCCTACCTCGGAATGAATTGCATAGGCGAAGTCAACGGGGGTGGAATCCGTAGCTAGAGTGATAGGTTCACCGTGAGGTGTGAGCACAACAATTTCATCGGTCTCCAACGTATCTGCTAAAAGTTCATAGAATTTTTCAGACTCAGGGTTAGAGTTCGAAATCTCTGCAATATTCTGCAGAATTCCAACGTTCAAAGCGGCATTATGCGTCTTTGGATCCTTAGTAGAAATCCCGTTGGATACGGTTTCACCGCGGGAAGCAGCTTTATAGCGCCAGTGGGCCGCTACACCGTACTCTGCTTCTTCATGCATCTTATAAGTGCGGATTTGAATCTCGAGCGGAAGGTTGCCAGGACCATTCACCGTCAAATGTAGTGACTGATAGTGATTATTTTTTGGAGATTTGATGTAGTCCTTGAACCTGCCCGCCACAGAGTGCCAGAGCGACATAACATGACCGAGCACCGCGTAACAGGTGTCTTCATCTTCCACCAAAATACGTACTGCCAAAATGTCATTAATTTCGTCAAAGCTTTTATTCTTTGACTTCATTTTTTGGTGAATCGAATAATAGTGCTTGGGTCGCCCAGTCACCGTGGCATCGATGTGAACCCGGGAGAGTCGTTCTTCAATAGTAGTTTTGGCTTCCCCGAGGTACTTTTCCAGTTTGGGGGTTCGCTCCCCCACCATGCGTACGATTTCGCGGTAGATATCCGGGGACATCGCAGCAAACGAAAGGTCTTCGAGCTCCCATTTGATGGTGTTTAGTCCCAGCCGGTGTGCCAAAGGCGCATAAATCTTAAGCGTTTCCTCAGCCTTTTTTGCTGCTGACTGGGCTGGCACAAACCGCCAGGTACGGGCGTTGTGAAGGCGATCGGCAAGTTTGATGAGCAAAACACGAATGTCTTTGCTCATGGAAAGAACAAGCTTGCGAATGGTTTCAATAGGTGCTGTATCGCCGTAGGCTACCTTGTCAAGCTTAGTGACGCCGTCGACTAGATAGGCTACTTCTTCGCCAAAATCGGCGGTGAGTTGCTCATGGGTGTAATCCGTGTCCTCCACCGTATCGTGCAACAAGCCAGCAACCAGCACAGGCCCCGTCGCACCAATCTCCGCCAAAATAGTTGTAACAGCTACAGGGTGGGTAATGTATGGGTCACCGCTCTTACGCTTTTGACCCTGATGGTACTTATTCGCAACGGTGAATGCCTTTTGAAGAATCTCCAGATTTTCTTCTGGATGATACTTCTTTACTGTTCTGATAACAGGAGCTAGAACGGGAGAATAATGGCGCAACTGATCCTGCTGATTGGGGATTCTTCTGCCAAAAACATGGCGGGTTGGAATCCTCTCCCCAGCAGACATCACCCGGTGTGATCCGCGGGGAGATTTCTTTCCGATGCTCTCGGATAGTTTCTGATCGACCATCTTCTCGACGGGGTGCTGTGAATCCGACATCGACGAGTCCTTCCCACTCTTAATGGCGTTAATCATACCTCCGCTCCGCTGTTCTTTCTAACACACATGCGGTGGCCATATAAATATGACCACCGCATGAAAGTGCTATTGAGAAGGAAGAAGTCTTATTACCCCAAATTGACGGGATTGACTTCAATCCTTACCGAACCGCCATCGCTGTCGGAGGAATGATCTCCTTCATCTTCTTCTTTAACCCGACCAGAACGAATATCTTCAATGTACTGATCATGTTTTTTGATTTTCTTTTCGCTCAAGCGCAATGCCGCGTACATAGGGGCGGAAACAAGAATCGTACCGATAGTACCTACGATAATGCCGACGAAAAGCGCAAGGGATAGATCCCGTAACGTACCTGCACCCAGGATGAACGCTCCGATGAACAAAATAGCACCCACGGGTAGAACACCTACAACCGACGTATTAATAGAACGCACCAAAGTCTGGTTTACCGCCAGATTGATTTGTTCGCCAAAGGTTCGCTTTTTCTGCTCTGAATAGCCCTCGGTATTTTCACGGATTTTATCGAAAACTACCACCGAATCATACAGCGAATAGCTCAAAATCGTAAGAAAGCCGATAATCGCGCTGGGTGTAATCTCAAAATCCACGAGTGCATAAATACCAACGGTGATAACCACAGTAAAGAGCAAACCAGCGATAGCTGACAGCGACATCTTCCATGTTCTGAAATAGAGCGCCATACCAATCAACGCAAGAATCACGAATGCAATCAGACCGACAAAAGCCTGGCGAGTAACGTCCGCACCCCAGGTAGGGCCAACGAACGACGACGTGACGTCCTGATCAGATACACCGTAAGCGTCCTGCAAAGACTTCTTAACATCAAGAGTCTGGCTATCGGTGAGAGTACTCATCTGTGCACGCATAGTATTGGGTGCAATATTGGTGACCCGAACGTCGTGGGCTTCAGGAGCTTTCTCAGCAATAATTTTCTCACCCACCGAAGGGTCTTCATTCTCAACGGAGGAGACCGTAAATTCAGACCCACCACGGAAATCAATACCCAGGTTAAATCCACCCTTAGCCACTGGCACAAGGATAGAGAGAACCACCAAAAGCGTTGCGAGAAGCAACCACACGTTTCGCTTACCTACGAAGGGGTAGGAACGCTTCCCTGAATGCAGATCATTACCAAATGTTGAAAGTGCATTAGCCACGATTACTCCCCCGCTTCTTTCGTGCCAGTTGATTCAGTGGGAACCGACCCTGCACTGGATGCTTGCTGTGTCTGCGCTCTTGCAGCTCGCCGTCGTTCAGCAATGGTCAATCCATCCGAGTCTTCAGGTTTTCGAATACGACCGGCACCGCGATACAACGGAACAGCACCCAACGATTCAGGAGACAAACCCGAGTGGCGGCGTCCTTCGCCGAAGTAACGGGTACGCGCCAGCAGGCTCAGCATGGGATGTGTAAAGAGGAAGACGACGATGAGGTCGGCAATTGCTGTCAAACCGAGGGTAAATGCGAATCCACGCACTGATCCGACAGAAACCACATACAGCACAACAGCAGCCAATAGGTTTACTGCCTTGGACGCCAAAATAGTCTTGCGAGCACTGACCCAGCCATGATCAACCGCCGCAGGGATGGTACGACCTTCACGGATCTCATCTCGAATACGTTCAAAGTAAACGATGAAGGAGTCAGCCGTTTGGCCCACTGCAACAATAAGACCGGCGATTCCTGCCAATGAAAGCCTGTAGTTAATAGACCAACCCAGCAAAACAATCGCCAGATACGAAATCAACCCTGCAACAATTAGCGAAGCGATAGTTACAAATCCCAGCAACCGATACTGGAACAGCGAATAGATAAATACCAAAACCAAGCCGATTAAGCCAGCGATAAGACCCATCTTCAGCTGATCCGCACCCAATGTAGCTGAAATCTGCTGTTCAGACTGAATAGTGAAGTTAATGGGCAAAGCACCGTACTTGAGCTGCTCAGCCAACGCACTTGCGCTTTCTTCAGTAAAATTACCGGTGATTTGAGGCTTACCGTCTGTAATCACTGCCTGAGCCACGGGAGAAGACAGCACCTTGCCATCGAGCATAATGGCGAACCGCGCACGGGCATCTTGCTGGTTGGCTCCGTAGAAGGAATAGAGGCGTGTAGTAACTTCCTCAAACTTCTTCTTTGCAACTTCATTGAACTGAATATTAACGCCCCATTGGCCAGTAGATACACCACTGCTGTTGGAGACCTGTGAGTGTGAAGCATCCTGAATATCAGTGCCCTTTACCTCAACGGGACCGAGAATAAACTTTTCTGAGCCGTCTTCAGAACAGGCAACGATTGCCTTTTTGGGATCTTGGTTTTCTGCTTTATCTGAACTTGCGGCAGCACAGTCAGTATTTTCAAACTGGCGCCACAAATCTGCAGTAATCCAGTTCTGGTCAGACGCATTTTCAGGCTTCTTATCGCCCTTAGGCAATTCCTTTTCAGGCGTTTTCTGATCATCAGCAACTTTTCCAGGAGCAGCCGATACTAGCACCGGGCGGAAATCCATCTGAGCAGACGCCTGAATAAGCTCGCGAGTTTTAGCATCGAGATTACCGGGAACAGAAACCACAACGTTCTTATTCGACTGCGTGGAAACTTCCGCTTCCGAAACGCCTGCGCCGTCAACACGTTGGCGAATAATTTCAACCGCCTGGTTGAGCTGATCGCTGTTGACGGTATCTGACTCTGAGCCAACAACCTGCGGCGAGAGAACCATTTGTGTGCCACCGGAGAGATCAAGCGCGAGCTTAGTCCCCCAAGATCCGCCAGAGAAGGTAGAACCAAAAACACCGGCACAGAGCACAATAATAAGAGCTGCCATAGAAACTAACGCAACTCTCGACTTAGCCAGCGGGCTTCGTTTAGCCATACTGCCCCTTTACTTCAACAAAAGCAGGTGCACCGCGTGGGGCACACCTGCTTGGAAAAATTTCTTTACTGATGACGATTGTCGCGCTCTTGCGGAAATTCAATAGAGGAGGCTCCGCCTTCGCGCTCTACCGCAGTTTCTTGCTCTACAACTGATGAGGTTTCCGTAGAACTTTCGTTCTGTTTTTCTTCATCGACCAAGGTGGTGACAGTAGAAAGGTGAACTTTCACCACGGTGTCTGCGGCAATGTTCAAGAGAACATAGTTTTCATCGCGATTTACTTCAACGACAGAGCCGAACAGCCCAAAGTTAGTCATCACTCGGGTACCAGGTACCAGCTGATCTTGACGCTGTTTGAGTTCCTGCTGAACTTTTCGCTGACGACGCGCGGGCAGAATGAACAGCATCACCACGAATATGCCCATGAGCAGAATCATGAAGAGGCTATTTCCGCCAGCTCCACCGCCTTCAGCGGCGTTGAGAACTGATGAAGCGTGCAGATTTTCGATGGAGTTCAGCATATATCCCTAGGCATTGACAATACTTTCAGGCTCTATCGTAGTGGAGAATTCTGAATTATCCCTGGCTTTGGGTGAGTTAGTTTAAGCGCTTTCGCAACTAGAGGGTGGGAAACTCAGGAGCTTCAAGCCCCAGGTGTTCCCAAGCGGCGGGCAGGGCGACTCGCCCTCGTGGCGTCCTACCCATGAGCCCTTCGCGTACGAGATAAGGTTCCGCCACAGTTTCCACTGTTTCTACTTCTTCACCTACAGCTATAGCTAAGGTTGAAAGCCCAACGGGTCCTCCGCCGAATTTATGTATGAGCGCCTCAAGCACGGCACGGTCCAAACGGTCGAGCCCTCGTGCATCCACCTCATACATATCCAATGCCGCTGCAGCTTCTCTAGCTTCAATACGATCAACCCCGTGAACCAACGCCCAGTCGCGTACTCGACGCAGCAAACGGTTAGCAATACGTGGCGTTCCTCGGGATCGACCGGCAATTTCCGAATAGCCTTCCGAGGAAATATTCATCTCCATCAGACCTGCTGACCGCCGCAGTACACTTTCAAGTTCTACTGAAGAGTAAAACTCTAAATGCCCGGTAAAACCAAAACGATCGCGCAGAGGTCCCGGTAGCAAACCGGCGCGCGTCGTCGCTCCTACCAAGGTAAAGGGAGGTAATTCCAACGGAATAGAGGTAGCGCCAGCGCCCTTACCGACCACGATATCTACGCGAAAATCTTCCATCGCCATATACAGCATTTCTTCTGCAGGGCGTGACATACGGTGAATTTCATCGAGGAAAAGAACTTCACCGGGGGTGAGTGAAGAAAGAATTGCTGCTAAATCACCTGAGTGTTGAATTGCAGGGCCGGAGGTGATACGCAGGGGCGCATCCATCTCAGCGGCAATAATCATCGAAAGAGTGGTTTTGCCCAAGCCGGGAGGACCAGATAAAAGCACATGGTCAGCGCTACGTCCGCGGAGTTTAGAAGCCTCTAGTAACAGAGAGAGCTGACGACGTACCCGCTGCTGGCCCACAAAATCATCAAGAGATTTAGGGCGCAGAGCCGCCTCAATCATCTTTTCCTCTGGCTCTTCTTCCATAGCGACCAAGCGTTGACCAGGAACTTGACCGGGCGCTTGATTGAAGTCATAGGGTTGTGAAGTCATAGAACGAAAAAATTCCTCAGATGAAGATTAGTGGCGAGTGTTGGAGTGCTGCGAACCTAGGGTTGCCAGAACTGATTTCAGCGCTTGTGCAACGCCCATGGTTTCGGACTGCGGATTCGATTCAACGAACGAATCAACTGCAGCCACGGCGTCGCGCTCAGTCCAGCCTAGTCCCATCAAAGCATCAAGAACCTGTGGCTTCCACGCAACATCGTGGGAAAGAGGCAACTGGTCTGAATCTTGGTCAGTGAGAATAAGCTTGCCGGCAAGTTCTAGCACGACTCTGCGGGCGCCCTTAGGGCCAATACCCGAAACTTTGGTAAATGCCTTATCGTCCCCAGTTGCCACTGCCTTAGATACTTCTGCAGGAGTCAACGCCGCTACCACTGCAAGCGCAATGCGAGGGCCGATCCCTGAAACGGTCAACATCAGGTCAAAGACTTCTCTCTCTGCCGGCTCAGAAAACCCGTACAGCGTCATAGAGTCTTCGCGCACAATCATGGTGGTAAGAATGGTGGCCTGCTCCCCCGTCCGTAATGAACTAGCTGTCTGCGGGGGGACATTGACGAACATACCGAAACCGTTGACATCAATGATGAGGTTATCCAGGCCAACATGCGTGACCTTACCAGTGAGGGAGCTAATCATGCTCTTATCCTATTCGAATATATGTACTAATTCCACTTTCGAGGATTTTTCCGAGCAGTTTTAGCCGCAGCTTCCGCCCAAGCCCGCTGAGCAGGAGTCATAACGGTAGACCGTTGTTGTGCTGCAGGTCGTGAGCCCTGGTGTGTCTGGACGCCCGCGCTGGTATCAATTGCCCCACCGGTGGTTCCTCCACGCCAGCCGTGGCAAATCGCAATGGCGAGAGCATCGGCGGCATCTGCAGGTTTGGGCATAACATCCAACCCTAAGATGCGCGTGACCATTCGTCCCACCGATGCCTTATCCGCTCGACCAGAGCCAGTCACCGCTGCTTTTACCTCTGAGGGAGTATGAAAATATACGGGGATACCGCGGCTGGCTGCAGCTGCAATGACGACGCCCGACGCGTGAGCGGTGCCGATGACCGTATTAACCTGCTCCTGGGCAAAGATTCGTTCAATAGCTAAGGCATCCGGCTGATAGGTATCCAACCACTCCTGAGCAACCTGAAAGATGGTGAGGATACGCTGATCCAGGGTTTCCGCCGCGATAGTGCCGGCAACGCCAACGTTCACAAAGCTTGCCTTGCGATTAGGCAACATATCGATCAGTCCAAAACCACAGCGAGTCAGACCGGGGTCAACGCCTAGAATACGGGCAGCGCCCGGAACTCTCGCAATAGAGGAAAGTTCCGGGCGCTTTGTGCTTGAAGAAGGCACTATGTACTAGTCCTAGTCTTCTTCGAGTTCTGCCATGACGGATTCGTTGATATCCGCGTTGGAGTAGACGTTCTGAACGTCGTCCAATTCTTCAATTGCATCTGCAAGCTTGAGGAACTTCCGTGCGCCTTCGGCGTCCAATTCCACGTTCATAGTGGGGCGGAATACGGGGTCATCGTTGTTGTAATCCAAGTCAGCTTCAGCAAGAGCCTTACGAATCTCGGGAAGGTCGGTTGCTTCAGATACAACGGTGAAGACGTCGCCGTCGTCGATAACTTCATCAGCGCCGGCATCAAGGACAGCCATGAGGACGTCGTCTTCAGTCAAGCCGTCAGTCTTGGTTACTTCAGCAACGCCCTTGCGTTCGAACATGAATGCAACAGAACCCGCATCTGCCATCGTGCCACCGTTACGCGTAACTGCGGTACGAACTTCAGCTGCGGCGCGGTTGCGGTTGTCGGTCAAACATTCGATGTACAGCGCGGTTCCCTGCGGACCACGAGCTTCATACATAATCTCGGTGTACTCAATGGATTCACCCGTGAGACCGGCGCCGCGCTTAATCGCACGATCGATGTTGTCGTTAGGAACAGAGTTCTTCTTCGCCTTAGAAACAGCCAAATCGAGTGCCGGGTTACCCGAGGTATCCGCGCCGCCCATGCGAGCTGCTACTTCGATAGCCTTGATGTATTTAGCGAATGCCTTTGCGCGCTTAGCGTCAATTGCAGCTTTCTTGTGTTTGGTTGTTGCCCATTTGGAGTGACCTGACATGGGGCCTGCCTTTCGTATCGGGGCGCATCAGCGCAAATTTTTACTGGTAAGTCGGCTTCCATTGTAATACTTCGTACAGTACTCAGCTGATTTTTGAGTTGTTAGCTCGGTGACCGTAGGACGAGCGGAGCCTTAGCGGGGACGCTGAGATGCGGACACGCGGGCTTTTTCTACCAGTTCATCGTTAATTGTGGCGGGGGTGAATTCACCGTATTTATTTTCAGCCGCCTTCTGAATCAAGAAATCTGAGATGGCAGGATTCTTGGGCAAAAGAGAGCCGTGAAGGTAGGTACCTACAACGTTATGGACGCGCGCGCCCTCAAATTCGTCGTCCTTGTTGTTGCCCTCGCCCTTAGTTACTTTAGCCAGCGGTTCGGTAGTACCGCTGAGGGTTGTCAAACCTGAGTGGTTTTCATAGCCAATAATGGTGCCGAATTCAGAAGATTCTTCGACGATATTGCCGATGAGACGTTCTTCGCCGCCCACAGTGACTGCATCAAAAATACCGATGCCGGGTAGCGCCTGACCGCCGATGGTTCGGAACTCTTTTCCGAACAACTGATACAGACCGCAGATGACGAGCATGGGAGTACCTTTTTTTGCCATCTCGCGCAGAGTGGCAGCAATACTTTGGAGGTCATCACCAATCACGCTCTGCCCAGAGTCCTGACCACCGCCACCCACAATAATGTCGGCATCGGTGGGGAAAGAATCTTCAGGGTTGTAATCCACAATCTCAACGTCAAAACCGTGGGCTTTAGCTCGGCGGGACAGGGAAAGAGTATTGCCCCAGTCTCCGTAAATATTCATATCTCGGGGGTAAAGCTGTACGATTTTGAGGCTCTTGCCTGAATTGGAAGTCATTAGGAGATTTCCTCCACGTCTGTAATTTTGGAGAGGTTCTTGCGGATGGCGAGCATGGCAGTGTAGGTGCAGAAAATGCGCATAGGCTTGCCCTGGGAGTTCTTGATGAATTGGTCAAGTGCTGAATCGAGGTCTTCATCAACAGCGGCTACTGGCACGTCTTCGTGTTCCAAACGGAGCGCCATGTCATAGGCACGCACGCCCGATACCATATTCACTCCCCCGGTTTGCAACGAGTGGAAGTCAACGTCCCAGAGCCAGCTGACGTCGCGGCCGTCTGCATAAGCATCATTGATGGTAATCATGGTGGCGTAATCACGAGCATCTGCTGACGCCAAGGAGAGGCGGAAACCCGAAGGGTTCTTGACCAAAAGAAGCTGAAGGGTCTGGCCATTCACCGTGAGAGTTTCACCGCGACCAAAAGCCGGAGTGATGTTCGCAAGCTCTGCCATGAGGGCGCTACGGTCGGCGTCGTCGCCCATGACGTCCAAAGTCAGCGCCATTGCAGCAGCGGCGTTGAAGATGTTGTACACACCGTAGAGGTTAATGGTGCCATTAAGCTCTTCCGAGCCCAGCTGGAAAGTAGCTGAAGTGCCCGCGAAATCTTTAAGAAGTACATCTGCTGCGGGAAGCTCAGGGGCGAGCTGTGCCGTATTAACGGGTGATTCAGCAGCGCGCATGTCGTCGTCTGAGGGGAACATCTTGCGCAGTTTTTCGGAGAGACCAAAGTATTTGACGGCAGTTCCTTCAGGAGCGTTCTCCGCCAGAGAGCGAATGCGAGGGTCCTCGCGGTTAAGAATGACGGTGCCGGTGGTTGCCCCTGCAACGTGTGCCAGCATGCGACGCGTAGTATCAATCTCACCAAAGCGATCAAGCTGATCACGCAAAACATTCAGCAGCAAAGCACGCTGAGGCTTCACACGCTTCACAAAATGAACCGCATGCGCCTCATCCAGCTCAAGGACGGCGATGTCCGCATCCAGCTTGCCCGCCAAGTTCATCTCGCCTAGCAAAGCAGCGGCAACACCGCGCACAAAGTTAGAACCCGTGCGGTTCGTGAAAACCTTCAGCCCCTGCGATTCCAAAAGTTGCACGACCATCTTGGTGGTGGTGGTCTTCCCGTTCGTGCCAGAAACAACCACCACCCCACGAGGGAGCTTAGCTAATTCTTCAGCAACGAAATCTGGGTGAAGTTTCTCCATCACCAGGCCGGGGAAAGCTGAACCTCCGCCGCGCAATTTAGTGGCGTAACGAACGCCCTGGCCAATGAGTCGTGTAACAGGTCTGGACATGCGTTTCATTTTAGCGGGTTAAAAGACGACGTGGGACAAGAGGCACGCTATGGGATAGCTGCGCGCCTGTCGTCGCAATGCTCCAGCTCAGACATTGCTCGCTTCGCTCGCAAAACTCGCAAGTCGCATTCAACGACAGGCACGCTGTCAGCATCCAGTCAACTTCCCATCCCTGCGCGCTCTACGCCCGCTTGGAAAGAAAACGAGGTCTTTATGCACGTCTTCTTCTACTCCGATAAGCTAATCATCATGTCTAACCTGCTTTATCCCGAGAATCACCAGCACCCCATCATCTTCCGCGACCTCAAATGGGTGGACCGTGTGCCCACCGCCGTCATCGAACCGGTAGTTGATGGTGTGCCGCTGGGTAAATTGAAGCGCACTCGTTTGGAGCCGGGTGCCTTTATCGGCATTGACACCCGTGCCGAAGCTCTGGAAACAGAGGGGCTTCCTACCTCAAAATATTGCTCAGGATATGCACGGGCAATGGAGAAAGAAACAGGTTTCGAAACCGTACCTTGCCCCGAACACGCGCTCATCGAAAAAGGCAAACAGTGTGCCCGGTGTGAGGCTCGCGATGAGTTCTCAGCTATGCACGGTATCCACCGCGGCGCACGGTTGGCGCCAGCAGCACAGGCATATGCAGACTTGGAGCATTGGCTGTATATCGCAACCTTCCCCGACGGTACGTCGAAAGTAGGTACTTCTTCGCTCTTTTCAAAGCCCCGCCGCCTAGATGAACAAGCTGTTGCACTGGCAACCTATGTTGCCCACGCCAAGGACGGCGCACAGGTGCGCGTATGGGAAGATTTGGTGTCCAAGGAGGCAGGACTCGTTCAAGGCAAACTTGTTTCCACTAAGTTCAAGGCGTGGACCAACCCGCGTTCGACTGCGGATATTAAAGCAGAGCACAAAAAAGCTGTCTCACTGGCGAACTGGGCGCTGATGGAAGCTTCGCTGGATGCCTTTGACGCCGTCATCGACAAAGAACAAATGATTGACGAACCCTGGGCTCCCTCCCCTGCGATGGAGCCAGCGTATGAGTCAATTCTTTCCGATTCAGGGCAATCACTCCCCGCGTACCCGTCTCTGTGGAATGCTGCAAATGGTTTCCACGTGGTGGGGGCCACCGGCAAGTTCCTCGTGGCACATTTTGGTGACCCCGAGGTGAAGTTCTTGCTCAATCTTGCGGATCTGACGAACCGCGTGATGCTCCCCCACTGGGACGTTTCAGCGCAACCAGATGTGCAGAGTTCGCTTTTCTAAACCTATTCGGTAGGCCACCCATCTGCTAACAAATCGCGAATCTCGCTGAGCGTTTGAGTCACAGTTTTGGTGCCTGCCACAATCGGGAGGAAGTTCGTATCGCCTGACCATCTCGGCACAATGTGCTGGTGTAGGTGGTCGGCGATGCCCGCTCCCCCAATTTTTCCCTGATTCATACCGATGTTGAACCCTGCCGCCCGGCTTGTTTTGCGGAGAACCCCCATCGCGGTCTGAGTAATGGCAGCGATTTCGTTGGCTTCTTCAACGGTTGCGTCGTCATAGTTAGGAATATGGCGGTATGGGACTACCAATAGGTGGCCAGGGTTGTAGGGATACAGGTTCAGCAAAGCGAAGGCGTGTTCCCCACGATGAACGATGAGTGATTCTTCGTCTGAGCGCGAAGGTGCTGTGCAGAAAGGGCAGCTGTTTTCGTCATAGTCCTTTTGCCCGCCGCTGGTGTAAGCGCGACGATGCGGCGTCCAGAGTCGCTGAAAGGCATCGGGGACGCCGGGGAGTTCGAAGTCATCGGTGGTGTATTCGGGAGTTTCCATAGAAATATTCTACGTGGCTTGGTTAAAGAGTGAAATAAGACCCAGTAGAGTGGAAAATGAATCGTTCGATTCCCAACTGAGGATATAGATGTTTAGTTATGACGATCTCACCGCCCCTATAGTCGGAGCACCCATGGCTGGTGGACCAACCACGCCAGAGCTGGTTGCCGCAGTATCTAATGCGGGCGGATTGGGCATGCTGGCAGCTGGATATTATTCACCCAAACAGATTGAGGCGGATGTTCTAGCTGTTCTTAAACTCACCGATAAGCCATTCGGAGTAAATCTCTTCTCTCCTACAGAACCTGGTGAAAATCCCGAAGATGCTGAGGCTCTTCTTCTGAAGTATCGCGAAGCGCTTGCACCTGTCGGGGAAAAGTTTGGTGTGGACTTACTCAAATATGAGTTAGATATCCCTGACTACTATCAGGCAAATGTGGATTGGCTCGTAGAGAACCCCGTTCCCGTGGTTACTTTTACTTTTGGTTGTCCCACGGTTGAAACGATTCAGCGGTTACAGTCTGTGGGAACGTGTGTTGGCGTGACAGTGACCAAAGTTGCCGATGCGGAATTGTCAGCGTCGAGGGGCGTTAATTTTCAAGCCGTGCAGGGGCCGGATGCCGGTGGGCATCAGTCGACTTTTCGGGTGCAAGACGACGTAAACGAGCTTCCTTTGGAGGAGCTGGTTCCAGCAGTTCGAGAGGTATGTGCCTTGCCCCTGGTCGCTGGCGGTGGAGTGAGCGGTGCCGAAGACGTGAAACATCTTCTCGATTTGGGAGCTGTGGCCGTACAAGTAGGCAGTTTGCTGTTGCTGTGCGAAGAAGCTGGAACTAACGAGGTGTATCGGAAAGCTCTGCTAAACCCTGAGTATTCGGCAACCCGCATAACTCGCGCTTTCACAGGTAGACCGGCGAGAGCTTTGGTGAACGATTTCGTGCGCGAGTTCGATGAGATTGCTCCAGCTGTCTATCCGCACCTGCACTATTTGACGGCGCCGTTGCGGACTGCAGCAAAGAAAGCTGGGGATGAATCTTTGATTAATCTGTGGAGCGGAACTGGTCTAAATAATCTAAGAAATACCTCAGTGCCTGAAGTAATTAAAAGAATACTTTCTTCAAATCCAAATTTATAATCTCTATTTATGGACTTAATG
>NZ_LXTU01000055.1:0-33131 GCF_001683935.1 Rothia sp. ND6WE1A
TAGGATATCGCCACATCTGCGCCTTCACGTGCATAAGCGATAGCAACCGCCGCGCCGAGACCAGAATCGCCACCGGTAATAAGCGCCTTACGACCCTTCAACCGACCGTTGCCTTTGTAGCTTTCTTCGCCGATATCTGCCAGAGGAGTCATCTCGATATCTAGACCGGGATTAGGCTGGCTCTGCTCGGGGGGAGAAATAACGGGAAATTTCTTGCGGGGATCAATGAGCTCTGACATGGGAGTATCCTCCGAACTTTAAAAGTTTATATTTGAAAAGTATTTCTTATACAAAGAGTCTCCCACTCGAATGAATGGGAGACTCTTTTAATGCTTAGCTAATAAGTTTGCCTGAGGCAATCAAAATTAGATGCGATCCTTGCGGTCACGAGCATCTACATCGTCGCCTTCAACGCGGATTTCTTCCTTGCGAACTTCACCCTGTACACGCTCGGTGTCGGTGTGAACGTCCTTTGAAACGTTGACGCGCTCGGTAGCAACGGTGTCTACGGTAACGTTGGGTCGCTCTTCGTAAGCGGTTACGGTTACGTCCTCTGCGCCTTCCTTGAAGTCGTAGCCAGCGTTGGTGCGTGCCTCTGCTGAGTTAGGATCAATCTTCTCGCGCTCTACATGGATTTCTTCGCGACGTACGGGAACCTCAACGGTCTCGGTGTCGGTGGTAACAACCTTGCGCAGACGAACACGACCGGTTTCGCGAGCAGTTGCGGTGTTGGAAACGTTTAGGCGCTCTTCGTGAGCTACAACGTCGCCGTCGCGACCAGCATGAGCTTCGCGGCGATCCTGGTCTACACCAGCAGCTGCGTGACGGTCGGTGTGGTCTGCGTGACGGTCACCAGCAACACCTGCTGCGGTGCCTGCGCCTGCTACACCAGCGTGGTTTTCACGACGCTCGTTGGTGATGCCTGAGTGACCATTGTAGTAGTCGTAGATGCGCTGTTCTTCTTCAGGTGAAAGTTCGCCGTCTTCAGCAATGTTCGGAGCGTCCTTGACGAATTCCTTGCTGAAAGGAACGGTGATGTCGTCACCGTTGTACTGTGCCTGGTTAACAGGAATGAAGGATTCGTTGGTGCCGAACAGACCGGTGTTTACAGTTACGAAAGTGGGCTCTGAAGTATCAGCGTCTACGTATACAACGCCGACCTTACCGATTTTCTCGCCGTCCTGTGAAAAGACGGTGGAACGCTTCAGGTTTTCAATAGTGTTTGCGTTAGTCATTGTTTCCTCTTTCTAACTTTGCTTTGATACGGATTTCCGAAGTTCATTCGTTTACCGAACTTCGGTCTGACGCATCGACCAGAAATATCATAAGCATGCTCATCATCGTTTTGCAACTCAAACTAAGCGTACTGATAGTAAGTTTCCTGATTTTACGATTTATTGCAGGGCTCTCAGCCACCCAAAACCCTAGTTTTACAAGTTGAAACACCGGATAAATCGAGGTTAAATCCGCTCAACGAATAATTCGAAAAATTTAATCTACGACTACAAAGGAGTTCTCCACCACCGATGCAGCCCCCATCTTTATGAGCTGATCAATCAAGATGGACAAGTCTTTCATCGATTCGGTGACCTCCACAGTGACGGGATACTGGGCAGCCAGGGGTGAAAGCATCTGCAGGATTGCCTCTCGGGCCTGGGGATAGTCAAAGTCGTATCCCAGCAGAACTTCGGTAGCCGCATCGTCCTCTACCTCAAATCCCGGCATGTCGTGCTCTAGCGGACGGTAGCTGACGGCGAACGCTTTGATGTCACCTTTTTTCCCATTTGCTCGTGCCGAGAGAACATCATCTCGTAGAACCAATGCGCCGAATGCTTCTGCCTCATCGGAGAGGAAAAGCCTGTTTACGCGGCCCAGCGACGTCTGCGCCGGAGGGTCCCACTGATGCGAACGCTGATAGAAATCCCAGACCTTTTGAGTGAGTTCTACAGAGCCGGTAGCAATATCTTCAATTGCTTGAGTCATTTCTCCCTCATCGTTCTGGTGGAGGAGTACACCGGGAACAGACCCAGCCTCTAGTCGAACGACGCGTGTGCGCTGGATCTTCTTGAAACCTTGGGCTAACGCAAATTCAACGGCATCGGACTCCACATCAACTTTTGAGCGAAGCGAGACTACTCCCGAAGGAGAGTCTTGAGCAAGCCTACGCAGGCGTTCTAACAGTTCGGTGCCAATCCCGCCCCGGCGATGGTCGGGCGCCACCTCAACATATGCCCATAGATGCTCAGTATGCAGGGACGTTTCATAGACAGTTGCAGCGGCAATCGCTACCCCTTTATGCTCAGCAACAAGGGTGCGGCGCCAGGGCGATTCGTCAGAATCCGGAGCGAAAGACGCCCGGAAAGTCGCCGCTGAAGTGCTTTCGGCGTCGGGCCAAATTTGGAGTAGCTCGAGGTCGTCGCCCTCTTGCCAGGGGCGAAAAGTCAAATCATTTTTCATCGGGAGGGAAATCATTTCTTAGATGGGTCAAATTCCAATTTCACTCAACTTTAGCGCAGGCAAAACTAAAGCGGAAAGGCTCCATCTGCTGGCTGAGAAGAGGTGGTTCACCAAGTGTTCATATGCACGTCGGTGCAGTTTAAAGCAGTCTTTTGCCAAGGTATCTGAGAGTTCCGTAGGGTAAGAATATGACTATTGCAGATATGTTATTATCCAAGCCCACGCTCACTGGTTCTCTAGTAGAGCTTCGCCCCTTTAACGATGAAGCAACTTCCGCGATGGTCGAGATCTTGAAAGATCCTGAGGTACTGGTTAAGACGGGATCAGTACACACCATGGAGCAAGCAGAAGAAGAGCACAGCCTCTCAGAAGCTCAACACTGGTATGAAACACGAAACCAGCAGAAGAACCGTCTCGATTTAGCGATTTTTTGCAAAGACACCCAGCAGTATGTGGGTGAAGTAGTTTTTAACGAATACGACCCACGCAACAAATCCGTCAATTACCGTATTGCAATTGGCGAGGGTGGCCGCGGTCGCGGTTTGGGAACCGAAGCCACCCGTCTCATGGTGGACTACGGTTTCGAGAAACTCGGTCTCAACCGTATTTCTTTGGAAGTCTACGATTTCAATAAGCGTGCGCGATACGTCTACTCCTCCTGTGGTTTTGTGACCGAGGGGCGACTGCGCGAAACACTCTATTACAACGGCACCTTTCATGATTCGATTATCAAATCAATTCTTCGCAAAGATTGGGAAAGCTTGAAAAATCCAGACATGATCAGTGCACCTGCCCTCGCCACCGTCTCGATCTGATTTTTCCTATCCCCTTGCTTCATTGTAAAAATGCCCCCATGCCGAGTGGGTTCTCAGCATGGGGGCATTTCTATAAAGGCGGCTACTAGCCTACAAGTTTAGATGCGAGATAGCTCTTGACCTGATCTAGTGCAACGCGCTCCTGGTTCATGGTGTCGCGTTCACGAATCGTCACTGCCTGGTCTTCGAGAGTATCGAAGTCAACGGTGATGCAGAATGGAGTACCGATTTCGTCCTGACGGCGGTAGCGGCGTCCGATAGCTCCCGACGTATCGTAGTCAATATTCCAGTTCTTACGCAATTCAGCCGCCAGCTTCTCTGCGGTCGGTGTCAGCTCTTCTTTCTTAGACAGAGGAAGAACTGCGGCCTTGACCGGTGCCAAGCGGGGATCAAGCTTGAGCACGGTGCGCTTATCAACGCCGCCCTTAGTGTTGGGGGCTTCGTCCTCAACATAGGAATCAACCAAGAACGCCATCATCGCGCGGGTCAGCCCGAAGGACGGTTCAATCACGTAAGGAACGTAGCGTTCACCGGTTCCCTGGTCGAAATATTCCAGCTTAGCGTTGGAATGCTCGTTGTGGACGCCGAGGTCGTAATTGGTGCGGTTAGCAACACCCATCAACTCGCCCCAGGCGTTGCCTTGGAAACCGAAGTTGTATTCGAGGTCGATAGTGCCATCGGAGTAATGCGCGCGGTCGTCCTCAGGTACATCAAACTTACGCATGTTGTCGGGGTTAATGCCCAGGTCAACAAACCAGTTCCAGCAATCCTCAACCCAGGTATCGAAGTGCTGCTGAGCGTCGTCGGGGTGAACGAAGTACTCGATCTCCATCTGCTCAAATTCGCGGGTGCGGAAAATGAAGTTACCGGGAGTGATTTCGTTACGGAACGCCTTACCAATCTGCCCAATACCAAAAGGAGGGCGCTTGCGAGCAGCAGTGACGACGTTGTTGAAGTTCACGAAAATACCCTGAGCGGTTTCAGGACGCAGGTAGTGCAGCCCCTCTTCATTATCAACAGGACCCAGGTAGGTTTTCATCAAACCGGAGAAGTTCTGAGGCTCAGTCCACTGACCCTTATTACCGCACTTGGGGCAGTTAATATCTGCCATACCATTTTCAGGAGCCTTGCCGTGCTTATCTTCAAAAGCCTCCAGCAAGTGATCCTGGCGAAGACGGGTGTGGCAGGAGAGGCACTCCACCAACGGATCGGTGAAAGTCGCTACGTGGCCGGATGCCTCCCACACTGCGCGGGGAAGAATAACCGATGAGTCAAGGCCCACCATGTCCTCACGTCCGCGCACGAAAGTCTTCCACCATTCGTTACGAATGTTCTCTTTCAGTTCCACGCCGAGAGGGCCGTAGTCCCATGCTGAGCGGGTACCGCCGTAAATCTCACCTGCCTGGAAAACAAACCCGCGGCGCTTAGCCAGGGTGATGACGTTATCAAGGGTGGATTTAGCTGCCATGCTTTACTCCTAGTACTCCGCCGCTGGATACGACGTGCAGGGGTTGGATAAATGTCTTGCGCGCTCTTGCGCTACTTCCAGCCTAACAGTTAGCTCACACCCGATAGAATGAGCGGCATGAATGAAATTGAAGAAGTATTGATTCGGGACGACATGATTCGCTTAGGCCAGTTCATCAAACTGGCAAATCTAGTCGAAGACGGCGCACAGGCACGCGAAGTCATTCAAAATGGTCTCGTGAAAGTTAACGGCGACATTGAAGAAGCACGCGGAAAGCAGCTACACGACGGCGACGTCGTCGAACTTAACGGATTCGCTGCACGGGTGACCGTGGAAAACTAAGATGTTCCCCCCTCCCCCAAAGTCCGCCAAGCACTCCTCTTGGCGGACTTCTAAAATATTAGAGAATATGTTTCTGCATAAAGCGGGCGATATCTCGTACTTCTTCAGGGTTAATAGAGTGGGGCAATCCCTGGTAGACGTGCAACTCCACCTGTGCGCTCTCTTTGAGCCAGGTCGTTGCAAAGTCCACACGTTCGGGGGAAATAACGGTATCGGCATCACCACGACCGT
This sequence comes from Rothia sp. ND6WE1A, assembly GCF_001683935.1. Classification (NCBI taxonomy): domain Bacteria; kingdom Bacillati; phylum Actinomycetota; class Actinomycetes; order Micrococcales; family Micrococcaceae; genus Rothia; species Rothia sp. ND6WE1A. Next base: position 5,314 of record NZ_LXTU01000055.1, read on the forward strand.
AGAAAACTGGCATGTTCTTCGCCTTAAACTCAGCATCCTTGAAATAGTCTTCACCGTCAGGAATCACAAACCCACTGCAACCAATGACTGCATGGACGAGGTCTGGACGACGGCGCGCCACCGACGTCGCCATTGCCATGCCCTGCGAGAACCCCATCAGGGTCACTGCCTCATAACCTGTAGTTTCCTGTTCTAGAAAATCAATCACGTAGTCGGTCGCAAGTTCCACCGCACGTTGATTCGATTCCAGCGTGTTCGTTAGCGGATACCACTGGTAGCCAAAAGCAGCGCCGGGGATGATTGCGGTGTCCCCTACCTCGGACAGCGGAGTACCCACAGGTTGAGGCGCACGCAGACCGGCGTAGGTCACTGATCCGCCAAGCATTTCACCGATTTGCAAAAGGTCACGCTCGTTGGAACCATACCCGTGCAGCATGAGAATCAGGTGAGTACCTTCGCGCTCTTCAGGACGGTTGGAGTATTCAATAACGAAATTCATGCTCGCCAGCTTACCTTAGAAGGTACGGCGTAAGACCCGTTCGATCTGATCGGTTTCAATCAAAAACCCGTCATGCCCCGACGGCGAAAGAATCGCCGTAGCTTCCCCCGGCTGAGGTAGCGAAGCAGCCATGACGATAGATTCCGAGGGATAAAAGAGACGATCCGAATCAACGTAGGCGATATTCCATTCACAAGTTGACGCTGCCAAAGCAGTGGTCAGGGAGCCCCGTCCGCGTGTGATGTCGTGGCTGATTAGCGCATTATTAATCGCCAAATAGCTATTGGCATCGAAGCGGTCCGCAAGTTTTTTCGCATGATAATCCAAATAGGATTCAACGGCGTAGCGTCCCCGCTCCCCTGCCTGACATTTTTGCAGTGGTTGCTCCCCACGTTGGGCCACTCGGCCAAATCTAAAATGGAGTTCAGGGGCTGAACGATAGGTGGTGTGCGCGATGCGCCGAGCAAGACCTAAGCCACCTTCAGGGGGTAATCCATCGTAATAGTCTCCGCCGGCAAAATTCGGGTCCAGGGAAATCGCGAGGTTTTGTGACTGTGCCCAAGCAATCTGATCGGCTGTAGCAGAGGGACCTGACGCAATGACGACACAGTGCTCTACCCGGTGCGGGTAAGTGAGTGCCCACTCCATAGCGCGAGCGCCGCCTAACGAACCGCCTACTACGGCGTAGAAAGTTTCTATCCCCAGGGCATCCGCCAGATGCGCTTCAGCATGGACAGTATCTCGAATTGTTACCAGAGGAAACCTCGATCCCCACGGCTTTCGCGATGAATCAATAGATTCAGGGGTAGGTGATGACGGCCCCGTAGAGCCGTAGCAACCGCCCAGAATATTGGGAGCTAGAACAAAGTATTTTTCAGTATCAATCACGCAACCGGGGCCCACGATCCCCTCCCACCAGCCCGCCGCTTGGGCGGGGCTGGTGGTATGGGAATCCTCGGTTATGTTCGCCCGGGAAACATGTGTATCGCCGGTGAGCGCGTGCAAAATGAGAACAGCATTATCGCGGTGTTCATTGAGCTCCCCCCAGGTTTCAAACGCCAGAGTGACCTGGGGAATGATCTCTAAGGATTCTAAGGTGAGGCTGCCAATTTCACACGTTTGAACTAGCCCGTTCTGCGGTGTTTTCACCTGCTGCGGTTGGGTGGGGGCAATCGTCAAGACGTTCTCTCCTTCGAAAACTCACGGCGCGCGATAACGCCGGTCAGCGCACACATACTTTTAGGCTACGGCGGAGAATCCCAATTCCAGGTCCGCCAAGATATCGTCAATATTTTCGATACCTACAGAGAGGCGCACGAAAGCGGGATTGATTCCCAATGCTTCGAGTTCTTCTACGCTGGACTGGGAATGAGTGGTCGATGCCGGGTGAACCGCCAGCGAACGCACGTCGCCTATATTCACCAACAGCGAGTGGAGTTGGAGCGCATCTACGAACTTCTGCGCTTTTGCTGAATCAGCATTCTTGAGAGTGAACCCGAGGACGGCGCCGGGGCCACGGGGAATGTACTTCTGCTTGAGCTCGTAGTAGGGCGATGATTCTAGCCCCGCCCACTGCACCGATTCCACGGCGTCGTGATTTTCGAGGAATTGCGCTACCTTAGTGGCGTTTTCTATATGGCGTTCGACGCGTAACGAAAGAGTTTCAAGCCCAATTGCTATGTTGAACGCGTTAAAAGGAGATATAGACTGCCCCAAATCGCGGAGCAACCCTACGCGCGCTTTGAGAATGTAAGAGAGATTGACGCCGAATGCGCCGTTCTTACCTAAATCGCGGGCGTAGACCAGCCCGTGGTAACCCTCATCTGGTGTGTTGAAGAGGGGGAATTTCTCGGGGTCTTTCCCAAAGTCGAAATTACCCGAATCTACGATGGCTCCTCCCACCGATGTTCCGTGTCCGCCAAGGTATTTGGTGGCGGAATGTACCACGATGTCTGCGCCAAATTTGAAAGGGTTTAAGAGGAAAGGGGTAGGGATGGTGTTATCGACAATAAGAGGTACGCCTGCCTCGTGGGCGACCTCTGCAATCGGCTCGATATCAAAGACATCGCCCCGAGGGTTAGGCAGCGTTTCGCCAAAGAACGCCTTGGTGTTGGGGCGCACCGCGTTCTTCCAGTCCTCGATATTGAGAGGATCAGCGACGAACGTAGTTTCGATACCTAAATTAGCCAGGGTGTATTTGAGCAGGTTAAAGGATCCGCCGTAAAGAGAAGGGGACGCGACGATATGGTCGCCTGCTCCTGCCACGTTCAAGATAGCGTTCGTCGTTGCCGCTTGACCCGAAGAAAGTAAAAGTGCTCCTACGCCACCTTCCAAAGCGGCGATTCGGTTTTCGACTGCCTCTTGAGTGGGGTTGTTAATGCGGGTATAGATGGGCCCCAGTTCTGCCAGGGCAAAGCGATTAGCCGCCTGCTCTGAATTCTTGAAGACGAACGAGGTGGATTGGTAAATCGGTAGGGCACGGGCGCCGGTTGCCGAATCAGGTTCTTGTCCTGCGTGAATTTGTTTCGTTTCGAATTTCCATCCTTCAGGCTGCGAAGGAGTGGGTATGGCGTTCTGTTCGTTAGTCATGCTTGCTCCAAATAGGTTGTAGACGTTGGAACCGCATGCCAAATCTTTAGGGTGTCTAGTGATCGCAACAAAGATTATTGATGGTAGGTATGTCCCCAAAGAAGATGGGGCATCGGTCCCGCGCTTGCACACCCCGCCGGTGAGGTGTACCCGGTCATCACCCAGGGCACCCCACCGCGAGAGGAGGGTTGCCGACCAGTAAGCTGGGGCTTAACACTGGTTCTCTTGACCTGCTTTCATGCTAGCCAAAGGAGGCTAGGGAGGGTCAAGGAGGGCAGAGTTTTATGTCGAACATTTCTGACCCTCAGAATTTCGGCGTCATATTTTGTCATAGAGTTAACATTCGCGGTGCCAAAAACATGTATTTGCTCAAAGCACGCCGATGCTCTAGAACCGAACTATTTGAATAGCGTCTAAAATGGGGATATAGCCATGAACACCCAACATGGGGTTGCATCACAACTAGAGGGGACTTCTTATGACTACTTTTTCTCCGTTGCCTGCGCCTCGTGCGCGTCAGCAGATGACTACCAGAGTCTTTCATGACGATACTTTTTACGATTCTTTTGAATGGTTGCGAGAGAAAGAGAAGTCAGAGGTTATCGATTACCTCACAGCGGAAAACGAATACTGCGAAAAGGTTACCGCCCAGCAACAACCATTGCGCCAAACCATTTTTGATGAAATCAAAGGTCGCACACTAGAGACCGATTTATCGGTGCCCACCCGTAAGGGCAACTGGTGGTATTTTTCACGCACGGTCGAGGGGCAACAGTACCCCCTGATGTGCCGCGTCCCAGCGGTTCGAGAAGGAAGCGTAGAGGAACGTTTCACCCCTCCGCTGGTTGAATCGAATCAGCAGTTAGAGGGAGAAGAAACTCTGCTCGATTGCAATGCTTTCGCAGCTGATTTACCTTTTTTCTCGCTTGGTTCCTTTGAGCCCTCGCTCGATGGTGAGCTCCTGACCTTCGGCGTCGATGACGCCGGCGACGAGCGCTACACGCAGTACTTCAAGAATCTGAACACCGGAGAAATCAGCTCGGATCGTCTCGAAGATATTTTTGCTGGTGCTTTTCTCACTGCCGACGCCACCTATCTCATCTATTCCTTGGTCGACGACTCGTGGCGCCCCTATGAAATTCGCGCACACAAAATCAACAGCTCGGATGAAGATATCGTGCTCTTCAAGGAACCCGATCAAGGGATGTGGCTCGAAGCTAATCTTTCAGAAGACCGAACTCATGTGGTGCTCACGTCGTTCTCTTCCGAATTCACTGAGGTTCGCTTGGTGCCCACAGACAATCTTCGTACCACACCGATGGTCGTGATTCCGCGGACAGAGCGTGTGCAATACAGCGTTGAACCCATCATCATAGCGGGGCAACAATATCTCATCATGGTGCACGATTTCGAGGCGATTAACTCAGAGATAGTGCTCTCTCCGATGCCCACCGGGCTAGGATTCTCAGACTTACGGCAGCAGTGGATTAAGGTAATGCCCCATCGTGACGACGTGCGTGTGGAGGGAGTCTCCTTTTCGTCGCGCCATCTAGTAGTAACTGCTCGCCAAGATACCACGGTCAAAGTTTTCCTGGCTTCTTTAGATGCTCTTGCGCAGCTGAAGGTAACGGATTCCCCCGCCGGTCTTACTTTCACTGAGCCCGCTGGTTTTACCGAAGAAATTTACACTACCGGGGTACTGAGCACTTCGGTCGATTCGCCCATCGTCCGCATTAATTACACCTCATGGGTAACTCCTACCCGTATCTTTGATTATTTTCCAGAACAAGAATCACTAATTCTACGCAGAGAGACGCCGCTTCTTGGGGGCTTTGACTCCGAGGATTACCTTGCCTATCGGATGTGGGCTCCTGCGCGCGATGGAAAGATGATTCCGCTGTCGGTGGTGCATCGGGCTGATCTCGATAAGTCCCGAGAAAATCCGGTGTTGCAGTACGGCTATGGCTCCTACGAAGTCTCGGTCGACCCCTATTTTTCGATTCCCCGCCTATCCCTGCTCGACCGCGGTGTCATCTTTGTTGTCGCCCATATTCGCGGTGGCGGTGAGCTGGGGCGGTCTTGGTATCAGGACGGCAAGAAACTTCAGAAGAAAAATACTTTTTTTGACTTTGTCGACGCCACCGAATTCTTAGGGCAACTGGACTGGGTAGACGCCCAGCGTATTGCCATCCACGGTGGATCCGCAGGGGGTCTTTTGATAGGTGCGACCCTTAACCTCGCTCCGGAAAAATACTGTGCGGCTATTGCCGATGTTCCTTTCGTCGATGCCTTGACCACCATTCTTGATCCCAATCTGCCTCTCTCTGCGCTGGAATGGGAAGAATGGGGTAATCCCATCGAAGACCCTGAAGTCTACTCCTACATGAAGTCGTACACTCCTTACGAGAATATCCGCCAGGCAACTTACCCGCCTATCGTTGCGGTGACCAGTCTTAATGACACTCGTGTGTTCTACGTTGAGCCAGCCAAATGGGTGGCAAAACTGCGAGAAACAATTTCACCCGATTCCCCTACACCATTACTCAAAATTGAGATGGACGGCGGTCACGGCGGCGGCTCAGGGCGGTACACGCAGTGGAAAGAAACCGCCTGGATTTACGCTTTTGCACTGACATACTTGCTCGACCAGGATGGTTGGAATGAGTCCAACTGAATACGCCCCCGCGTCTCACTCCGTTGCTCCCCGTTTCCCCCATGAAGTTCTCGAAAGTCTTCTGATGCAAGCTCCCTACCGAGATATGTGGGGGCAGTTCGTACAACGCCGTCGGGGAAAAGGCGTCAACATTCGTGCTGTGGCAACCTTCATGGCATACGAACTCTCCGATGCCGCCGGTCACGAGATAGCACCTGAGCAGTACAAGGATTCAATCCGCCGTGCGCTCAAAGGTGAAATGCTCACCGACCGCACAGCAATGCGATTTATCTCCGCATTTGGTTTTACAGCATCCGAAGCCGATGAACTCTGGCGCGCTATCGTGCATCACCGCTACCTCGATAAATCGATTGTTTCCCGTCATGCCAACCATGCCCGACGGCAAGATCCTAAGCGCGAATACGTCACCCTCTCGGAAACTCTCACTCTTACTATCAATAAAGATGGTCTCATTCGGCAATTTGATTTTGTTGAGGTGGTAATGGTCGAGCACGATAAATTGCAATATTTCAATCCGCTCTTTGAAGGCGCTGGTTTAGATATTGAAATTGTCGAAGGCGGAAAACTCAAAAAGATTACTACCGAGTATGAGGCGGGGGCAGAAAACGAAGAAAATGATATTTATAATCTCGTCATTGAAGCCCCTTACCCTCTCGCTAAAGGGGAGATTCACCGTCTACATGTACGGGCATACGTACAAGAACAGGTCGAAGACAACCCAGACTTCGTCAATCACTTTGGAATTGGTGCTTCAGAAAGACCAAAGTTCAATGTCACCACTTTGCTTATTTTCGACGAGGGACCCGCAGTAATTCGTCATTGTTTTTGGGATGACAATGCCTATGAAAATCCCGTCGTGGAGGAAATTCTTTCCCCCGATCATACCCATTATTCAATGCATTATCCAGTGATTCATAAAGCTTACTGCGGATTCATATGGCCGATACGACGCCCCGACGGGAAATTCGGGGATATAAACATGCGAGGTAATGTTCTTGTCCCAGGATCGACCAAAGAGTAAAGCATGACAAAAAAGCGCGAAAAAATTGATCAACGAGTAAATTCTTTTCTCTCTCAGCTTCAGCCGCAAACCTCTTCTCCTGCCCATACCAATCAGGCAAGTCTGTTGCTACGGGATGCCCTCTTAGAACCTTCCACTCACAAAATATGGTCCCGCTATATTTCGGATAACATAGCCACAGATAAAAATGTGTTGAGTTATCGAGCTATTTCTCGTGCTATTTCAGCCTCTGAATGGTCCCGGTATGGAATCGAGTCTCCACCGAACCGGTACAAAGATCGCGTACGGCGGGCAATTCTTGGTGAACGACTCACTCTTGATACCCTCCGTCTTTTTACCGAAACGTTTCCTATCGATTCACATGTTGCGCAGAAAATATCTGATCTCATTGCGCTTAATGCAACTCAAGAAACACCTCCTGATGAAAAACGTATTCCTCGGTTTGATTTCACTACCACGCTCTACGATGTTTACGTTGATAAAAAATTTCGCAGCTATAAGATACGGTGCAATCTCGTCTTTCGGGCATTAGAAGATTCTTGTGATTATATCTGGGCTCCTGTTGGCACCGATGTTGAGAATATAGAAATTCATCACGGTGGCTCTCGCAAATGGCATGAAAAATTCAAGATGTTTTCATTTGAGTTGGATACTCCCCTCAATGCCTCAGAATGTGGGGAGTTACTGTACACCATCACTTTTGAGGATGCTCCTCAGGAAGAGGAGGACGCTATTTTGGCAATGCAATTCGGTAAACCACGTTCCAGCGTATTTTTTAGATTCTTTTTCGATTATCCCGCAGGAGCTCCGGAAAAGCTGATGGTTTCGAGAAAACCAACAGAGAAGAATTCTACTCTTCCCGAGATCCTCTCCGAGATCCCCGTGCATCAAGGACGCGCTTCAGCGTATTTTGACCGAGTTCGAAATGACCTGATTTTATTCTATTAAAAAGAAAAGAACCGCATCCTTAAACCGCGCTTAGTATCCGCCTGCGCCATAAGAGCGACATCTGCTCTCCTACACTTATATCGTTGCTGATAGATTTTGAGTGGCTAGCAGAATCTAGAACATAATGAAGCATTGATTGTCGGTTTCATTATCTTCAGCAACACCCCAGATACTTGTGCTTTTCTGGTGGCCAAGTATCAACGAGCGTTTGGGATTCCCCTACCAAACGCCTGAGGAGCCGGCATAGCGTGAGATTACTCCGCTGCCGGCTCTTCCCCACTTTAAAGCACATTTTTCGTGCTTATCTAAAAAGCGCCGGGTAGAAATATCTACCCGGCGCTTTCTTACGGTGCGTATCCTAGAAACTTATGAAAGCCTTATAGGAGCTAGCCTTCTACGCCTAGCTTCTCTAAGATGAGCTCGCGAACGCGACCAGCGTCTGCCTGCCCACGGGTTGCCTTCATCACCTGACCAACGATAGCGCCGGCTGCCTGCACCTTACCGCCGCGAATCTTATCTGCGACGTCGGGCATTGCAGCCAGAGCATCATCGATGGCGGCAGTAAGTGCGCCATCGTCAGAAACCACAGCGAGGTTGCGCTTTTCGACAATCTCAGCGGGGCTTCCCTCACCAGCAATGACGAATTCCAGCACCTGGCGGGCAATCTTGTCGTTGATTTTCTTCTGCTCGATCAACTGGTTGAGTTCAACCACTGTCTGGGCGGTAGCACCGGTTTCAGCCAAATCGACTTCGCGCACCTTGGCGATACGAGCGATTTCGCCCATCCACCATTTACGAGCGACCGCCGGGCTAGCACCTGCAGCCACGGTTTCCTCGATGGCATCCATAGCACCAGCATTGACGACGTCTCGGAATTCCTCGTCCGAGTAACCCCAGTCAGCCTTCAAGCGACGACGACGCTCGGCGGGCGGCTCGGGAAGTTCCGCGCGAAGACGCTCAATCCACTCAGAGTCCGTCACAACGGGAACTAGGTCAGGCTCTGGGAAGTAACGATAATCATCGGCATCAGATTTAGGACGGCCCGCAGTAGTCTCGCGAGTGTCCTCATGCCACATACGGGTTTCCTGAACAATCTTCTGACCAGAATCCAAAACAGCTGCATGGCGCTGAATCTCATAGCGCACGGCACGCTCTACCGAGCGCAACGAGTTAACATTTTTAGTTTCTGTTCGGGTACCGAATTCAGTAGTTCCCTTAGGCATGAGGGAAACATTGGCGTCGCAACGAACGTTACCGCGCTCCATCTTCGCATCAGAGATGCCCAGGTTCTTAACGATTTCACGGATCGCAGCAACATAAGCTCGTGCTAGTTCAGGAGCTCGCTCGCCCGCACCCACTATGGGGCGGGTCACAATTTCAATCAGAGGCACACCGGCACGGTTGTAGTCCACCAAAGAGAACTCTGCGCCCTGAATGCGACCAGCTGAGCCACCCATGTGGTTGAGCTTTCCCGCATCCTCTTCCATGTGTGCTCGCTCAATATCAATGGTGAAAACGGTGCCGTCTTCAAGCTCAATATCAATCGAACCATTCTCAGCGATGGGCTCATCGAACTGAGAAGTCTGGAAGTTCTTGGGAGTATCTGGGTAGAAGTAGTTCTTACGCGCGAAGTGGGACACCTCTGCGATGTCGCAGCCTAGCGCCAAACCCAGTTTGATAGCAGATTCGACAGCCTTACCGTTCACTACCGGTAGTACGCCCGGAAGACCGAGCGAGACAGGGGTTATGTTGGTGTTTGGAGTATCGCCGAATTCGTTGGGAGCGTCGTCGAACATCTTCGTTTTGGTGTTCAACTCAACGTGCACCTCGAAGCCAAGTACGGGGTCGTACTTCTCCATCGCTTCTTCAAAGCTCAAAATTTCTTCTGACATTACTTAGCTCCCCCAAAATCGAAGTCGCGAATCAAGGATTCGGTGTCGGGCATCTGTGCCCACAGCGGAGCACCCCACTTGTTATTCAGCAACGCCTCCAAGCCTGCTCCCACGCGGTAAAGACGTGCATCTTCATGGGCAGGAGCGGTGAACTGGATACCGACGGGCAAACCGTCTTCATCGGCAAGACCGGCAGGGATTGAAATTGATGGCACACCTGCCAGGTTGGTGGGTACGGTCGCGATATCACCCAGGTACATAGCCATCGGATCGCCATCGGTCTTCTCTCCCAGCTTGTAAGCGGTAGTGGGAGCGGTAGGCGAGACCAAAACATCGCATTTTTCAAAGGCAGCAGCATAATCGCGCTGAATCAAGGTGCGGACCTTCTGCGCAGAACCGTAGTAAGCATCGTAGTAACCAGCAGATAGTGCGTAGGTACCCAAAATGATGCGGCGCTTTGCTTCATCCCCAAAACCGGCGGCACGAGTAGCACTCATCACGCGCTCGATGGTTACGGGACCTTCTTCGGGAAGCTTACGCAGACCGAAACGAACGCCGTCGTACTTGGCGAGGTTAGAAGAAACCTCAGAAGACATAATCAGGTAGTAAGCTCCCAGCGCTTCCTTGACGGAAGGCAAGGAGACCTCAACGATTTCAGCGCCGGCTGATTTCAGCAGTTCAATGGACTCATTGAAGCGAGCATTCACGCCTGCCTGGAAGCCATCGCCGGTCAGTTCCTTGATGATACCGACGCGCAGACCCTTGAGACCGCCTTCAGTAGCGCCTTCACGTGCCTGAGCTGCATAGGGCCCCACCGGTTCATTGAGTGAGGTGGAATCCTTCGGGTCATAGCCGCCTACAACTTCATGCAAAAGTGCAGCGTCAAGAACAGTGCGGGTACAAGGACCAACCTGGTCAAGCGAGGACGCCATCGCGATAACACCGTAGCGAGAGATAGAACCGTAGGTGGGCTTGACGCCGACCGAACCGGTCACAGCTGCAGGCTGGCGGATTGAGCCACCGGTATCGGTTCCCAATGCCAAAGGAGCCTGGAAAGCAGATACTGCAACGGCAGAACCGCCGCCGGAACCACCTGGGATGCGGTCTAGTGCCCAGGGATTACGGGTAACACCGAACGCAGAGTGCTCTGTGGAAGAACCCATAGCGAATTCGTCGAGGTTGGTCTTACCCAAAATCGGCATACGAGCGGCACGAACCTTCTGGGTTACGGTGCCGTCATAGGGGCTCATCCAACCTTCCAACATGCGTGAAGCCGCAGTGGTGGGCTGTCCCTTGGTCACAATCAAGTCTTTAATAGCAATAGGGACACCGGCAAGTTCGGGAAGCTCATCTCCAGCGGCACGGGCGCGGTCTACCTCTTCTGCGACCTGCAGAGCCTGCTGAGCGTTGGTGTGCAAGAAGGCGTTCAATCCGTCTTTACCTGCAGAGCGGTCAGCACTATCCAGCGTTTGACCATCGGTAGCTTCAATACGATCCAGGTGGGCCTGGGTAATCTCAACGGAAGAGATCTCCGAGGATTTAAGCTTCTCTACCAGCTCAGCGGCTGATAGTTTAATCAATTCGTTCATCGCTCTCCCCCTTAGCTTTCTTCCAAAATGGCAGGAACTTTAAATTTGCCGTCAACTTCATCGGGAGCGCCCGAGAGAGCTTCTTCAGCGGTGAGAGTTTCTCCTACTACGTCTTCCCGGAAAACGTTCTTCAAAGGAATCGGGTGGGAGGTTGCGGGGATATCATCCGAAACCGCATTTGATACCGATGCTACAGATTCAACGATCACGCCTAGTTCTGAGGCAAGCGCCTCAAGTTCGGCGTCCGTCATTTCAATATGAGCCAGCTCCGCAAGGTGGGCTACCGTCTCACGGGTAATGTCAGACATGAATACTCCGTTAGTGGCGAAAAGTTTTCCTCATCTAGTCTAGCTCTCAGAGCCAAATTTGGCGCATTAGAGTAAGAAGCCGAAGAACGGCATGAGTTTTTAACAGAGAAGAACCCCGCAATAGCTGAGCCATAGCGGGGTTCTTCGAAACCATCACAAGGATGATGAGCTTTTATTCCTTGAAGAATTAGAGGTAGATAACCTGTCCAACTTCGATGAGGTCGGGGTTGGTGATGCCGTTAGCAGCTGCCAAGTCCCAGTAGGAGGTGTAACCGTGAGCCAAAGCGATTTCTGAAAGGGTATCGCCAGCCTGAACGGTGTAGGTGTTAGCTACAGGAGTTGCGGCAACAGGTGCCTGAGCGGCGGGCGCTACAGGAGCCTCAGTTGCGACGGGGGCAGCAGGTGCTTCAACAGCAACAGGTGCCTGAGCGACGGGAGCCTCAGTTACGACGGATGCAGCAGGTGCTTCAACCGCAACAGGAGCCTCAGTTGCAACGGGCGCTACAGCCTCAGCCTGAGGTGCCACAGTGGTTTCCTGAACAGGAGCTGCTGCAGGTGCAGCAGTGTTTGCGGTTTCACCGGAGCCGTAAAGACCAAGCTCTGCGGAGCAAGCAGGCCATGCGCCCCAGCCCTGACCGGCAAGTACGTTTTCAGCTACACGAATCTGCTCAGCTTTGGAAGCAGTGGTAGGTGAACCGGAGCCACCAAATGCAGCCCAGGTTGAAGGAGTGAACTGCAGACCACCGGAGAAGCCGTTGCCGGTGCTGATGCCCCAGTTACCACCGGACTCGCACTGTGCCAGTGCGTCCCAGGTTGACTCTGATGCAGCATTTGCGGGAGCAGCGAAAGACGCTACTGCTGCGCCACCAACTACGAGAGCTGCTGCTGAGCGGGTTACGTTACGGCGAATTGAAGTCTTTTTCACGATGCTCCGAGAGGGCCACCTAACGCTCGTCCAGTCCCCTGGCTTCAATGCGTTGCCGTCTACCCTAGATGCTATTGGGTATCTGTTGAGGTTTTGCCCTGTAGACGGACTCAGGTGTGCGGCAAAACCCGGCATGTTCATCAGAGCGAAGTTTGCTCTGAATCATGTGCCCCGATCGCTCGGGGATTTCGTTCGTTGATAACGATACTGTAACGATTTCGATTCTGCCAACCACTTTTTAGGATAAATCACGAAATGGTAAAGAATTCAGCAGGTTTAGCGTTTTCCGGGTGTTTTCCCTGAATTTTTTATGTCGCAGCCTTAACCCCACGCAAAATCCGCGCCATTCCAAGGCAAAAATTCATAAGCAAACTTCGTACTTTACCGGTTTTTTTGTTACCAAAACGCAATATTTGCATCCTCAGCGCCATAAAAAAATTTTAAAAAAACTTGTATAGACCACCCTGGAAGAGAGGCTTTTTAAGGGATATCGCCCAAAAATACGACCCGCCTCTCATACGGAGACGCATCCTTTCTACTCCTTCTGAGCTCCTAAAAATTTTGCTACGTACAACAGTCCAGCCGCCCTCTGTCGTTTTCAAAGGACGGCTGGAACTGCTTTTTATCTGCTATAGCCCAGACTCATAACTATTGCTCGGGACCATTCTCTAGAAGCTCCTTAAAACCTGCCTCATCCAGAACCTTAACTCCCAGTTGTTGAGCCTTGTCCAGCTTGGAACCGGCAGAGACACCAGCTACGAGATAGCTGGTTTTTTTCGAGACGGAGCCCGATGCCTTACCTCCGCGTACTAAAATCGCTTCTTTTGCCGAATCGCGGGTGAAATCCTCCAAAGTTCCCGTGACTACAATCGTCAGTCCCTCAAGATTTCTCTCGATACTTTCGTCCCGTTCGTCCTCCATTCGGACGCCCGATGCCGCCCAAGCATCCACAATTTCGCGATGCCAATCTACGCTAAACCATTCGATGACAGAGCGCGCAATAATCGCCCCGACGCCGTCGACGTTAGCCAGACGCTCCTCGCTAGCGGATCGAATCGCGCCCATAGAGCCAAATTCGGTTGCTAACGCTCTCGCAGCAGTGGGGCCCACATGGCGCATAGAGAGAGCCACAAGAACCCGCCACAGCGGCTGACTCTTCGCTTTCTCTAACTGAACCAACAAATTTTCAGTATTCTTGGTCGGTTTAGAGGGGGTCTTAGCAGTGGGCTTGGTCCAAAAATAGGGAACGTTCTCCATTACCCCGGTGCCTTGACCCTTCACCTTTTTCTCCCGCTCAATCTTGACCTCTGCAAGATCCTCTGCGGTGAGATTGAAGAGCTCTGCCTCCGATGTAAGCGGTGGTGTTTGGGGCTCAGCAGGAGCGGTTAGAGCCTTAGCTGCCTCATACCCCAAAGCCTCAATATCAAAAGCTCCCCGTCCAGCGGCGTAAAAAATACGCTCACGGAGCTGCGAAGGGCAGGTTCTAGGATTGGTGCACCGGATATCGACGTCGCCCTCTTTCCCCGGCGCCAGGGGCGCCCCGCAGCTGGGGCATTCGGTGGGCATCACAAACTCTCGCTCACTGCCGTCGCGCAACGCAACTACAGGCCCCACGATTTCAGGGATGATATCCCCCGCCTTTCGCAAAACCACTGTATCGCCGATGAGCACACCCTTAGCCTTCACCACATCCTGGTTGTGTAAGGTAGCCATTTCTACCGTTGAGCCCGCTACAACTACCGGCTCCATCACTCCAAAGGGTGTCACGCGCCCGGTACGACCGACATTTACCTGGATATCCAACAGCTTGGTATTGACTTCTTCCGGCGGGTACTTATAGGCAACAGCCCAGCGGGGAACACGCGAGGTATAGCCCAGCTGGTTCTGCGTACGAAAATGGTTGACCTTTATAACGATGCCGTCAATCTCATGCACCAGTGAATGACGCTGCTCGCCATACTTCTCAATAAATTCTAAGATTTCATCCAGAGTGGTCAGCACTTTGCTGTAGGGGCTCACCGGCAGCCCCCACTCTTTCAACTGATCATAGGTCTGAGCCTGGGTCTGAATATCTAACCCGGTCTGAGCTCCAATACCGTGCACAAACATGGACAGCGGACGACGAGCGGTCACCGCCGCATCTTTTTGGCGCAGGGATCCCGCTGCAGCGTTGCGGGGGTTAGCAAAGGGTGCGCGTCCTTCTTCTACAATGCCCTCGTTGAGCTTCTTGAAATCGGCTGAGGAAATAAAAATTTCACCGCGGACTTCAACTTCTTCGGGCCAATCTTTGCCTGCCAGCTGGGTTGGGATGGATTTGATGGTGAGAACATTGTGGGTAACATCCTCACCGGTGGTGCCGTCTCCACGGGTTGCCGCGCGCACCAGTTTGCCCTTGCGGTAAAGCAGGTTAATAGCCAAACCGTCAATTTTTAGTTCGGTCAGCCACTGGGGTTTCTCCCCCGCAATACGGGTTGCATTCGCTTCAGTTTTTTCAAACCACGCTTTGAGCTCTTCAATGGAGAAAACATCTTCCAGGGAATACATGCGGCTCAGGTGAACCACCGGTGCGAATGCAGTGGAAACTTCACCGCCAACTTCTTGGGTGGGAGAATCGTTTGCAACAATCTCTGGGTGCAGAGCCTCAAGCTCCTCCAACTCCCGATACATGGCGTCGTATGCAGCGTCGGAAATGGTGGGGGCGTCGTCCACATAGTACTGCTGGCGGCTTGCTCGAACCTGCTCAATCAGTTGGGCGTAGTGTTCTTTCAGCTCCTCGGAGATACCTTGGGGAGCTGCTTCTGGGATATTTTGCTCATCAGTCACCCTCTCATTTTGCCTCATTGCAGTTACTCAAGACCATAAGAGGGGCTTTAAACACTCGACCCGGCACAGCTATCTTTTCGATGCTGCGCCGGGTTGAGAAGGGTTACTTATTCGCCGTGCTCGCGCATGAGGCGGCGTTCGTCATTGAAGGACTCCTGCTCCACAGTGGCGGTGTGTTTAGCTTCAAAGTCTTCTGAGCGATCCACCAGCCGATTCTGCTGGGTCTGGGTCAGTTCTTTGAGCAGTTCGGCATTTTTCTGAGCTGTTTCTTCTGTGATGGCATCGGCAACCACCACGGTGATGTTGTCGCGACCACCTGCTCGCAGTGCCGCCATCTGAAGCACATCGGCGGCATCTTGCGGGTGCTGAACCGTAGCAAGAACGCGCGCCATGTACTGGTGGGAAAGCTCGCCAGAAAGACCGTCTGAGCACATCATTAATCGATCGCCCTCACGAGCGGGAATGACCCAAAAATCAGGTTCCCAATAGTTACCGGTACCCAGGGCACGAGTAATAACGTTGCGGCGCGGATGGGTGAGCGCCTCCAAAGCGGTAATCTGCCCCGTATCAACGAGGTACTGAACTTCTGAGTGGTCTACCGTAACCTGCTCCAGATGAAGCCCCTCTACTGAAGCGCCCGAGAGTGAAAGATTCGCATCTTCTGGCTCGTACTCATCGTTACGCACCAGGCGGTAGGTTCGGGAATCACCCACGTTGAAGATGAACCACATATCCTGATCCCCAATATTGGTCAGCCACGCGCCCGTCACCGTAGTACCGGCGCGCTGATTGAGAACATCCTTAATCTTCTCGTCTGCCTCACCAATAATCTCGCGTAGCTTCTCCAGCGTACGCATAATCTGACGGTTCAGGGCAGTCGTTCCTTGACGACGTCGCCGCAACAAACCGCGCGCCTCTGCTTCATCCGCGGCTTCCCCTTCAGCCTCTAGCTCAAGAGCATAGGCTGCAAGTTCTTCGTCACTCATTCCACCGGGGCGGGTAAAGAGAGGAGCGTAAGAGATCGTGCGAGCGCACAGGCGAGAGGCAACCTCGCCCGCTTCATGACCGCCCATGCCGTCTGCAACAACATGGAGGGTTCCGGCGATAGCAAACGAATCCTCGTTATTATCACGGTGGGCGCCAACATCTGTTGCGCTACCAGCCAGAGTAGTCAGGTGTGATGTGCTCATTCGAAATCTATCTCCAATTCGTTTCCTATACCGGGGGTCAACCCCACCGGCCGGATCTCTCCAAAACCGCGAATATCCTGAATATCTCGGGGAGTGAGGACAAATCGCTGATCGTCTGCGAGCGTATGTGCGGTGCTATCATCGGTCACGACGTCTCCCGGGTTTGCTACTGCAACGAGCCGGGAGGCGAGGTTGACGGTGGGACCGTAGATATCGCCCAGCTTGGGGAGGATTCGCCCCCAGACAAAAGCTACGCGAGCTTCTGGCAGGTGCGGATCTTCTTTAATAAGTTTGGATAAAGCCAGCGAAATTCGCGCTGCGGCTTCAGGTGTTTCTGTTAAAAACATTACTTCATCGCCGATGGTCTTGATAATTCGACCACCACCGACGGCGACTACCTCGGCGCATCTCTGTTCGAAAGTCTGCACTAAATCTGCCAGGGTTTGTTCGTTCATGCGGCGAGAGAGCGTGGTGTACGAAACCAGATCGGCAAATCCTACGCCCCGTACTAAAGGGAGCAGGGTGGGGTCATCAATATCGTTCTGTTCAGAACGCAACGCTAAACGCAGCACTGCTGCAGAAAGCTGGCGGCGGTATCCATAAATCAGGATTTCTTCAAGGTCTTCGAGTAGCTCGGGGAGGAACTTCAGCAGTTCTTGGCGGGCTTTGGAGTCCGTATAGCCCTTGTTGGTCATCATGTCTTCAACCAACGCTTCAATCTGCCACGCCACCATGCGGTCGGTGAGCTGACCAATCGAACGCGTAATGGAGATGACGCCCTCTTCAGTGAGCCCGTGCTCGCGGCTGAGCCCGGTAATCGTGCCTAAGGCGTCGGCATCGGACTCAGTGAAAAACAAATCTTTATCGGTGAGATTGGGAAAGCCCAAAGCACGCCAGATTTTTCGGGATGTCAGCAGAGAAACGCCACTTTGAGCGGACACGTCTCGACGGTTCAGATGCCTGTTGTCTCCCAGGAGAACTTTCTCCAGTGCTCGCATGGCTGCGCGGTCTTCAGGGGTGCGATACAGGTTGCTTTGTGCGCGGTTTTCCAGATATTGAAAGTGCTCTGAGGTCGGCTCCGCTGGTAGGTTCTCGGCTGCACCGGGTGCCGTTGATTCCACGTGAGCTGTCCTTCCATTGGTCGCTGCTTGATCAGCAGGCAAAATTCTCTGTGATTTACGATACTCCACAAAACGTTCGGAGGTAGACACGAAAAACCGTGATTTCTCAAGAAAATTTGAATCAATACATGGCTGACCAGCTCAAACGCTGCATCAGCCGATTCTGTGCTCCTCGAATTTCATGAGAAAAATCATGCCCTCGAGGAACTGACCGCAGTACGTGGACTTCCCCTTGAACATGCAGGTGAAGATGAGCGCCGTCCGCACCGCGCAGAGCAGCAGGGCGGACGTCGACGCCCTCAATAACTGCCAACGGTAAAGACACCTGCGAGGAGGTCCCAAACCCGCGTTGGATGACAACACGGGAATTCGTTAAGAAGAAACCCGTACTCCCCCAGCGCACCACTCGCCGCAAACACTTCCAAGAAAAGAAAGCCGCCAGGAAATATCCGGCCCATGCCAGCACAGAGGAATCAGCAGAAATAGTAGAGGCAAAGCTAAAAGCCAGGACTGCCCCCAGTCCTTCCCAGAGCGCCGGAAGTAACGCGCTGGCTTGCGAGCGCGTAGCAATCAAAACTTCTTCACCCGGGGCTAATGTTCCTCTAAGTTTCATCATCCACCAGAGTACGAGAGATTCCTGAAAAAATCTCAGGAACGCCAATCGGTGCGTGGGCGGAGATGCACAACATCGCCCACCGAATAAGAAGCTGTTTCCCCGCTGGAAAGTCGAACCATGATTTCACCGTCCTCCCCCAAATCTACTGCGGTGCCGTGAACCTGTTGATCGCCGGGGAGGTGAACAGTGACTTCTTTGCCGAGAGTACTCATGCTCTGGTGTAGGCGTTCTCGAAGGGAAAGACCGCCGAGAAGTGGGCGAGTGGGGTCTGCCTCTGCAGTGAAAAATGCACGGGCAAACTGGGCGAAAGTTTCTGCCACATGAGAAAGCACTTTTTCTAGGTTGACCGTGTGCCCTGTTTCTACCCGGAGGGAGGTGGCAGTTTCTACGGGAAGCTGTTCGGCTGTCATATTAAGGTTGAGCCCAATTCCCAAAATTACTGAATAGTGCCCGCCCGGTTCACTTACGAGTTGAGAGAGAATACCGCAACACTTTTTTTCTCCGATAAGGATGTCGTTGGGCCATTTGATGCTGGGCTGAACCGAATAACGGCGCAAACTATCTGTTGTAGCCAGGGCAAGAAGTTGAGTGAGCCAGTGTAACTGGTGAGGTGGTACCCGATATGCAGGGTTAGCGTGCGGACGAACTACAAAAGAAACCGCCAAGGCGCTGCCTGCTGGGGCAGCCCATACTCTGTCTAAACGCCCCCGCCCTGATTGTTGGTCTGCCGTTGCTACTAGCGAGAGTTCCCCCCAGCCCCGAGCGGTCACTGCATCTGCTAGAGCTAGCTGCTGAGAGGCGTAGGCGTTGGTCGAACCCACCGCATCCAAGATAATGGTGCGGGAAAAGGACGGCAGAACGAGTTGAGAGGCATCAATCGTAGGGGCAGGTTCCAGCATGAAATATCTCCTCGTCCGCACAGAAACAGGTATGGGCTTCAGTCTTAGGTCTTACCTGAGATACATTAGAGCATAGATTGAATACCGTGATTCGGCTCTCATGAGATTCTGGATCATTAAATAAAGGAGTTTCCCTTGAGTTACTTTGCATGCACCTATGTTTACGGCCCAGCGGAAGAACAGGCAAAATTCCGCCCCGCGCATCGCGCTTATTTAGGCGAGCTAGTGGAGGCAGGCAAGCTAGCAGCTTCGGGCCCCTTCGTAAGCGAGGACGATCCGGGGGCTTTGCTGTTGTTCATAGGTCAAAGCACCGAAGAAGTTGAAGAATTAATTGCCCACGACCCTATGCACCAGGGCGGCGCCGTACTGTCTTATACCGTGCGCGAGTGGAGCCCCGTGATGGGTAGCGTAGGACCTCAGAACTAAGTTCACCCGGCCATCCGAAATCACAGGCGGTGTTACTGACCGGTCACTCCAAATAGCTGGTGCTAATAGCCGATAAACGTGAAAAACCTCTCTGATTTCGGTGTTCTCTTTGACCGCCGGCGCCCCGAACGCACTATAGTTGTGGAGTTATACACGCTCGATTACAGCGCCTCCCGAGCCAATCTGCAAGGAATTGAAGTGTCCGAAATCAACAACAGTTCATCTGCCACAGCCTCTGAAGAATTCGATGTCAGCACCACAGCGGGCAAAATTGCAGACTTTTATGCGCGCAGGGAGGCTACTTTAGCTCCTACCGGTCAGGCACCCATTGACCGTCAGCACGCACGCGGCAAAAACACTGCCCGAGAGCGTATCGAGATGCTTCTCGATGAAGATTCCTTTGTAGAATTCGATGCGCTCGCCAAACACCGCACCAGCGCTTTCGGTATGGACAAGAAACGCCCGGTAGGCGACGGTCTGGTGTCTGGATATGGCACCATCGACGGACGCCTGGTTGCAGTATATTCCCAAGATTTCACCGTCTACGGCGGTTCACTTTCGCAGGTCAACGGCGAAAAGATTGTCAAAGTGCAAAAGTTCGCCCTACAGAACGGCTGCCCCGTCATCGGTATTAACGACGGCGGTGGTGCTCGTATCCAAGAAGGCGTGGCGTCCTTGGCGATGTTTGCCGATATCTTCCGCATGAACGTGCGCGCGTCCGGCGTCGTTCCGCAGATTTCGGTCATTATGGGCCCTTGCGCAGGTGGCGCAGCATATTCACCGGCTCTAACCGACTACATCATCATGGTCGATAAGACCTCGCACATGTTTATTACCGGCCCAGACGTCATTAAGACCGTAACCGGTGAAGAAGTCGATATGGAAACCCTCGGTGGAGCCCATCAGCATAATGCGGTGACCGGCACTTCCGCCTACCTGGCAGAAGATGAAGAAGACGCGTTCGATTTCGTGCGCGAACTCATCGAATTTTTGCCCTCGAATAATCTCAGTGAGTCGTTCCCGCTGGAGCATGACCAAGAGGGCGACATCAACGTGGATGACCTAGAGTTAGATCAGCTCATTCCTGATTCTGCTAATCAGCCCTACGACATGCGTACGGTCATCGAATCCGTTGTGGATGAAGGGCACTTCCTTGAAATGCAGGCGCTCTACGCGCCCAACGTGATGGTAGGTTACGCCCGCGTTGAAGGACGCACGGTTGGCATTGTAGCGAACCAGCCCATGCAGTTCGCAGGAACGCTCGATATTAATGCATCGGAAAAAGCAGCACGCTTTGTGCGCAACTGCGATGCGTTCAATATCCCCGTTCTGACTTTTGTAGATGTTCCCGGCTTTTTGCCCGGCACCGATCAGGAGTTTAACGGCATTATCCGCCGAGGTGCTAAGTTGCTCTACGCCTATGCTGAAGCAACCGTTCCGCTGGTCACCGTGATTACCCGCAAGGCGTACGGTGGCGCGTACATTGTGATGGGTTCCAAGAAACTGGGTGCAGATATCAACCTGGCGTGGCCTACCGCTCAAATTGGTGTGATGGGTGCCCAGGGTGCCGTCAACATTCTCTACCGCCGTGACCTCGCTGCGGCAGAGGAAGCTGGCGAGGACGTTGAGGCTAAGCGCGCCGAACTGGTACAGAAATACGAAGAGGAGCTCTTGAACCCCTACCAGGCTGCAGAGCTGGGCTACATTGATGAGATTATCGCCCCCAGTGAGACCCGTCTTCGCATTATTCAGTCGCTCAGAGCGCTGCGGGATAAGCGCGCTGCCAGCCCCGCCAAGAAGCACGGCAATATCCCCCTTTAAGCGACGCCTCGTCCCTTTCTTTTTTGAATCTTCTGTTGGAGTTTATCTGTGGCTAATTCAAGGTCTTTCCCCTACCTGCCGTTTGGCAATCGCGAGCGCACGAAAGCCGAAAAACTCAGTGGGGCGCCGCGGCACAAGGGTGAGCCCCAGCAGGGCATTTCAGATAAGAAGACTAGTGTTGATACTAGTGAAGTGGCTTTTTCGGGCATTGATGAGAGCCGTCCCTCGAACACTGCTCAGGACAACCAGCAGCCTTTTATTACCGTGCTCCAGGGGAATCCGACCGATGAAGAAATAGCGGCGCTCACCGCCGTTGTTTCTGCAATGGCTGCGCAGAATACTCACGATGAATATTCAGCATTAGCCCTGTGGCAACGCCAGCTCAACCGCGGTCAACGTCTGGGCGATTTGTTGCGTCCTGGCCCTGGCTCATGGCGGCGCGCTCGTCCAATGTAGGGGCAAGCCCCCTTTTGAATGAAGTGTGGTGCGAGTCATAGAATAATGGCTATGACAAAATTTTCAACTCTGCCTGCCATCTACCGTGAAGAACGAACCTCAACGGCTATTGATGCTATCGCCAACGAATTCTATGAAAAGCAATTAGAACTTGACCCTGAGCGGGCAACCCTCGCCGGGCGAACCGGCAGGGAATCCGAATACGGTGATTATTCACCGGCAGGTCGCCTACAGCGCATCACTTTGATTCGCCAGACGCTGGAAAAATTGCGCCATGCAGCGCCGGTAGACGACGTCGATCGAGTGACTCTCGATGCCATGAACGAACGCCTGGGGCTTGAGGTAGAACTCTTTGAGGCGGGTCTGGGCGATTGGGAACTCAATAATATCGAGTCACCCGTCCAAAATATTCGCGCGATATTTGATCAGATGAAGCGGGAGACTCCCGAGGATTGGAAGAATATCGCAGCGCGCTTGCACAACGTCGATGGTGCAACAGCCGGTTTTATTCAGTCCCTTGATGCTGCACGAGAGAAGGGAAATATTTCCCCTCGCCGGCAGATTGATATTGTGCTCGAACAGATTTCTGCTTACACCACTGAGGGCGGGTTCTTTGATGAGGTAGCCGCTGAAGTTGCAGCAGCCGCTCCCGAACACGCGGATTTTGCCACAGAAGGCGCCACCCGTGCCAAAGCTGGCTATGAAGAACTCAGCACCTACTTGAAAGATACGTTGTACCCGCAAGCTGGTGAGCAAGACGCCGTGGGTGAAAAACGTTATTCGCTCTATTCTCGCCAGTTCCTAGGTTCGGTGGTTGACCTCGATGAAACATACCGCTGGGGCGTTGAAGAGCTCGACCGAATCATTGCCGAGCAGAAGGCGACGGCAGAGGAAATCAAGCCGGGTGCAACTATCGAAGAGGCGAAGAAAATTCTCGACGCTGACCCCGAACGTACATTGCACGGTACCGACGCTCTGCGCCAGTGGATGCAGACTCTCTCCGATAGCGCCGTTGAAGCCCTGGGCAGAAAGTACTTTGTGATTGAAGGAGCCATGCGCGAGCTGGAGTGCATGATTGCCCCTACCCAAGAAGGCGGCATCTACTACACCGCACCCTCCCCTGATTTTGAACGTCCCGGGCGTATGTGGTGGTCTGTTCCTGAGGGTGAAGATACCTTTGGTACCTGGCGGGAAACCTCCACCGTGTATCACGAAGGCGTGCCCGGGCATCATCTGCAATCGGCAGTCGCAGCCGCTATGGCTGAGACCATGAACCAGTGGCGTGCGAACGCAGTGTGGGTATCCGGTCATGGTGAAGGATGGGCGCTGTATGCCGAACGTCTGATGGAAGAACTCGGGTTCCTCTCCGATGCCGGCGACCGCATGGGCATGCTAGATGCTCAGCGCATGCGTGCGGCACGAGTCGTCTTTGATATTGGGCTGCACTGCGGCAAAGAAATTCCCTCCCGCTGGGTTGAAGAGCTGGGGCTTGAACCGGGGATTTGGGACGCCGATTCGGGCTTTGCTTTCTTGAAGGCAAACCTTGATCTTTCGCCGGGGCAGCTACGTTTTGAGTTCCTGCGCTACCTCGGCTGGCCCGGTCAAGCGCCGTCGTACAAGATCGGTCAGCGGATATGGGAGCAACTGCGCGATGAGGCTAGAGCTGCCGGCACCGCGGGGGAAGACGACCGTGATTTTCATACTCGCGCGCTGAAATTGGGTTCGATGGGATTGGATTCGCTCCGCAGGGCACTCTCCATGGATGCGCCAGGCGCAAACTAAGAATTTGCTGTGCCATCGAAAGAATCGATACCGAGATAGTTGCCTCCTTGTCCCCGCCCGGGTTTAGATAGGAGTATGCATTTCGGAATTATTTCAACAGGCCCCATCAGTGCGGAGTTTTCTCAAGCTATCAAGTTCACTGATGGGGCTGATATTTCCGCCGTTTTTAGTAGGAACGCTGAGTCCGCCCAGGCTTTTATTGACCAGCAGCAGTTGCAGGCGACCGCGTTCGATTCGGTGGAAGCGCTCTGCGCAAGCAACGACGTCGACGCCGTCTATATTGCATCCCCCAACTCATTGCATCTCTCGCATGCGCTGGTAGCTATCCAGGCGGGCAAGCACGTTGTGATTGAGAAGCCTGCGGTGTGGAATCCGGCTCAGTGGGATCAGGTCTGGGGAGCAGCCGAAAAGCATAAGGTTCTAGTTTTTGAGGCGGCTCGCCATATCTATGAACCTGCCCAGAAAATTGTTCGCGACTACCTGGTAGGCAAGAAACCTAAAACGGTTCGCCTGAATTTTTCGCAGTATTCTTCCCGTTGGGATGCCGTTGAAGCCGGTGAAGAGCCCAACATTTTCTCGCTGAAAACGGGCGGTGGCGCACTCGTTGACCTGGGTGTTTACCCTATCTATGACGCTATCTACTGGTTTGGTGAACCCGACGGCGTCCGCTACTTTCCAGCTCTAGCACCTACAGGGGTGGACGGCGCGGGAACTTTGGTGTTGGTCTACAAGGACTTCAACGTCATTATTACTATCGCTAAGAATGCTCATTCAGATGCGCCGTCGGAAATTCTGCTGGGTCGGGAAACTCTGCGACTTTCTTCCGTCCAGGGAATCGACGTGGTGACCGAATATACCGCCGAAGCTGAGCAGGTTCTTTTTGATTCGAAGGCTACCCCAGGTTCCCGTCCGCTCTCGGAGCTGATGCGTTTTGAGGCAGAGTTTTTCTGCGACATGATTCAGGCACATCGTGAGGGAAACTTCGATGAGGCTCGAGTAAACCGCTACCGCTCGCTCACGTTGCTTTCCCGCTCTGTGAATGAGGTCTGCACGAATGCACGCTATACCGCGGGAATCTTCTTTGAGAACGAGACGCTGGAGATTTCTGGTTAATACTCCACAAAGCAGTAAAGGACACTCATTTGAGTGTCCTTTACTGTTTTAAGGTGCCTGATGCCTTTTTACCCTATGAGGGATTCAGCTCAATCAGCTACGCAACTTTGCTTCCGATGAGCTTGGTTGAGTTTGCTGTCTCATCACCGAATGAATCGCCAGTTTCGGTAAACCCGTCATTGGTGCGGGGCGCGTTGTAGATGGATTCGTCCATGATGCCCTCTCGCTTAGCAACGATAGCAGCAACCAGAGCCTGCCCAGCTACGTTGAGCGCGGTGCGACCCATGTCGATAATCGGGTCAATCGCTAGGAGCAGACCGACGCCGTCCAGTGGCAAGCCCAAGGTGGAGAGGGTCAGGGTGAGCATGACGGTTGCACCGGTAGTTCCAGCGGTAGCCGCAGAGCCGAGAACGGACACCATCATAATGAGCAGGTAGTGCGTGAAGTTAAGGTCAACCCCGTAGAACTGCGCCACGAAAATAGCCGCCAGCGCCGGGTAGACCGAAGCGCAACCGTCCATTTTTGAGGTAGCTCCCAGCGGGATGACGAACGAGGCATAGGAGCGGGGCACACCGAGGTTCCGTTCGGTGATGGACTGGGTCAGCGGCATCGTACCCATAGACGAGCGTGACACAAAGCCCATTTGGATGGCGGGCCAAGCGCCGGTGAGGTACTGCTTGACCGAGAGACCATTCACCTTGATGAGAATCGGGTAGACCACGAACATGACCAGCAGCAACCCCACGTAGAGCGCCACCACGAATTTGGCGAGTGCGCCCATGGACGTCCAGCCGTAGGCGTAGACCGCGCGTCCAATCAAACCGACGGTACCCAGGGGCGCCAAGCGAATAATCCACCAAAGAATTTTCTGGACAATTTCGAGCACAGAATTCACCACGGTGAGGAAGGGCTGGGCGGCGGGTCCAACTTTGAGTGCAGCGACGCCTACGACGCCGGAGATGACCAGCATTTGCAGAACGTTGAAGGTTGCCGAGCCGGTGAGCGCACCGGAGTCTGATTCGCTAATGTTTACGCCCAATCCGAGGAAATTCACGGGAATAAGGCCGGTAAGGAAGGCGAGCCAACTCCCCTGCTTGCCTTCGTAGCTAGGCGGAGTGGCTAGTCCGGTGTTTGCGCCGGGTTGCACAATGATTCCGAGCGCAATGCCGATAAGTACGGCGATAAATGCGGTGATCGCAAACCAAAGCAGGGTTTGGGTTGCGAGCCGGGCGGCGTTGGTGACTTTGGAGAGGTTGGCAATGGAGCTGACCACCGCGGTGAAGATGAGCGGAACGATGGCTGCTTTGAGGAGGGTGACGTAGCTGGAACCGATGGTGTCCAGGGTGGTCATGAGCCAGTTGGGGTTCTCTTGGGCGTCGCCGCCCATCCAGGTGGCAATGAGACCGAGGACGACGCCGACGACGAGCGCGGCAATGATTTGATTGCCGAAGGAGGTCATCCAAGCAGGAAAACGTGGAGTGTGAGTTCGGGGAGTAGACATGTCTACAAGGTACGCCTTGATGACTGCGGCACGGTAGCTTTCATGACAAAATATTACTTTACGAGTGAAAGTATTTTGGGGCACAAACAGAGGGGTGGGGTGCGGTAATGTTTTTTGCATCGAGCTTGAAGATGTCTAACCCTCTGCGGCCATGAGCAGTAACAACGAAACCTGTTACCCATTCAAAAACCAGCGCCCCCCCTACCCAGTTATTAGTAGATAACCTACATTATGAAGCATAAATTATTCTGGTTATTGAAATCTAACACAGTTAATATTGAACTGCTCTTATCGCGTTGTATTCAGTAGGTTATAGCGATGAACGATGCCAGGATTACTCGCTCTATCAGGCTTATATATAAGGGTGAAACCCAACAACCCATCATCCATTAGGAAACAGCCGTGTCAGACAGGTCTTTTTACACTCAAATAAACCGCTTAGAAAAATAAAAGCGAGCATCATTGAGGCTTATTCAAAAGTCCTCCCAGCCGCATAAAACACCAGACCCCGCACCACCGAAAACACCTGCCGATACAAACTCAACGGCCGCCTAAACCCCGAATAAAGAACCCGCCAGGTCTTCACTTGAGCGATAACCCGCTCCACCACAGCCCGTAATCTATTGATAATGCGATTATTATCCTTGACACCCTGAGGCACTTTCACACCAGGCTTACGCCTGGTCGGGGTTGCTAGCCCCAGGCCTATATAGCCCTTATCGGCCAGAGTCGAGGAATCCAGTAGCTGATCTAGCCCGTGAGCTCTGAAAGCATGAGCATCATGCCTTGCCCCGGGTAGCGGGTCAGTGATGACTAGGAGCCTGCCATCGAGGGTGCAGATGACTTGGTGGTTGAAACCGGTTCGTTTATGTTTGCCCGAAAAATTTGTTTTTCCTAGTGAACGCCAGTTCCAGGTGGGTACAAGAGTTCCATCGACAACCAAAGAACCTGATACATCCAGGCTCATTTTCAAAGGCTGTTCTAGAGGTTTGAAGACCTTTGCAAGCGCCTTTTCGATAGTGTTGATGGTCCGTGAGATAGTAGGTTGCGAGACGGTGAAGATTTCAGCAAGTAGCTCTTCGGTGAGATTGTGTCGGTGGTAGAGCAGAGTGGTTTTGAGTGCCTGAGCTAGAGTGAGGGCTGGTGGTCTTCCTCCTGGTTTACCCCAGATGAGTTGGTTGGTCAGGGCTGTCAGTAGAGCGGCAAATTGCGTGGCGGTAAGGCCGGTTGTACGCTGGTGGTGCAACGGTTCTTCCTGGTGCGGTTTGAGAATATTTGTGGTTATTTATCCTCAAGGTTGCCGCTATGGTGGGGCCGTTGTTTAGTTGGTGGGGGTTGGGGTGTGTACCCCCTTATGAATAATCCTCAAAGGAGGAGTTAAAAAGTGAAGCCCTTAAAAAGCAAAGCCTTTATTTATGGTTTATTATTCACATTTATCATCGCAGTTATAAGTTTATTAGGCTCAAAGTTACCATTTTTAGATAAGATAGGTGCTTTAACAATTGCTATACTGATTGCGATTCTATATAGACATTTTAAGGGTTACCCTGAAGCATATCGTTCAGGAATCGCATTTTCGTCTAAACGTTTACTGAAATTAGCTATTATATTATATGGATTAAAGC